>NZ_JBHVEG010000122.1:0-19484 GCF_042802395.1 Promicromonospora sp. NPDC057488 | reverse complement strand
GCAGGGTGGGGGCCGAGGAACGAGGCACCCGCCCGGAGCGGAACCGCAGGCTCAGCCGACAACAAGCAGAGACTGAGCCGGAGGCTCAGCCCGCCTTGGCCTGGTGGTGGCGGCGCGAGGGGGCGCCGCCGCCCACCGATCGCATGTCGATGGGGCCGGACTCCATAACGGACCGGGCCCGCCGGCGCCGCGCGATGAGGTCCTCGATGCCGCCGCGGGGCGCGAACCGCCGGCCGTGGCCGCCGTCCCGCACCGGGGCCTCCGCCAGGCGGCGCTGGAGCGCCGCGACGGACGCCACACGGTGTCCCGCGGCCGGGGCGAACCCGAGCCGGGCGAGGAACCGCTGGACGCCCCGGTTGCCCGGGACGGGCGCGGAGTAGATGTCGTGGCAGTCGTGCTCGGCCGCGAGGTCGGCGGCCGCGCGCAGCAGGGCGTGCCCGACGCCGTGCCGGCGCGCCTGCGGCGAGACGAACAGCATGTCCAGGTAGAGGCTGGCGCGCTCCGCGAAGAGGTAGGCCGCCACGACCCGGCCGAGGACGACGCCGACGACGCGGCCGTCCTGCTCCGCGACCAGCACGTGGCCACCGGCCGCGATGAGCACGCTCAGGTGCTCCAGCAGCCGGTCGATCTCCTGGGCGCCGAGCTGGGCCCCGGCGGGCGAGTCGTCGCGCGCGGCCGTGGCCAACGCCGCGACGGCAGGCAGGTCGGCCTCCCGCGCCAGGTGTATGTCGAGCACAGTGCGCACGCTTGTCTCCTCCCGGGTGTCTGGGAACCGGAGTTCACCTCCGGCCCCGCGCAGACACTAGTACTGCCCGGGCCGGCAGAGAACACGCGGCCTCAAATTTCACCCGCTCCGGACGGTGGCCCGGAACAGGCGTCAGTCAGGGTCGGCTCAGGCGCCGACCTGCTCGATGACGGCGTCCGCGACCTCGCGCATGGTGAGGCGGCGGTCCATCGACGTCTTCTGGATCCAGCGGAACGACTCCGGCTCCGACAGGCCCATCTTGGTCATGAGCAGGCCCTTTGCCCGGTCCACGCGCTTGCGGGTCTCGAAGCGCTCGGTCAGGTCCGCGACCTCGGCCTCGAGCGCGCCGATCTGCGAGTAGCGCGAGATCGCGATCTCGACGGCGGGCAGCAGGTCGGCCGGGGTGAAGGGCTTGACCACGTAGGCCATGGCGCCGGCGTCGCGGGCGCGCTCGACGAGCTCCGTCTGCGAGAACGCCGTGAGCAGCACCACAGGCGCGGCGTGGGCCTTGCCGATGCGCTCGGCGGCCGAGATGCCGTCCAGCTCGGGCATCTTGACGTCCATCACGACGACGTCGGGCTTGAGCTCGATGGCCAGGTTGACGGCGGTCTCGCCGTCACCGGCCTCGCCCACGACGTCGAAACCCGCCTCGCGCAGGGTCTCCACCACGTCCATGCGGATCAGGGCCTCGTCCTCCGCCACGACGGCGCGGCGGGACGGGTGTGCGGGAGCGGCCTCCGGCTCGGCATCGACCAGCGGGGGCAGATCCAGGGAAAGCTTCTCGGTGTTCTCGTCGGTCACGAAGGACATCCTACGTCGCGCACCTGGGCTTGGGACCCAGGCCAGCGGTGTGGTTCGATGTGCGCCGGGACATAGTTCGTGTCCTGGAAGGCCGGGTTGGCGGAACAGGCAGACGCGGCGCTCTCAAAAAGCGCTGCCCGCGAGGGCGTGTGGGTTCGAGTCCCACACCCGGCACATTCGAACTCCTGTCCTCTGATGTCAGTGGTCGGTGGCACCACTTACTCAACATCACAGGTTGAATCCGGTTCAGCATGCACCTGCTGCCAGAACCGGCGTCCGGTTGGCAGCAGGTGCATGGTCGACCGGCGTCAGCCGACGGCGACCGGGATCGCCTCGTACCGCACGACCTCCAGCCCGAACTCCGCCAGGATCTCGGGCAGCAGCCGCACCACGTCGCGGTCCTTCTCGCGGTTCGACTCGGGCAGCTCGGACCACGGCATGCCGATCATCGGGTGCACGCGGGCGTCGTCGTCCCGCACGGAACCGCTGCGCCAGCCCTGCGCCACGCGCACGGACTCCCACAGCTCGTGCTCGGCCTCGGCGAGCCGGTCCAGCTCGGCGCCCTCGAACACCACCTCGGGCGCCCCGTCGCGCGGCGCGATCGTGGCGCCCATCCGGGCCAGCCGCGCGGGCAGCCCCACGACCCAGCCGCGGTTGGAGGCCCGCAGGGCGTCGGGCAGGTCCTCCCAGCGCACCATCGCGGGGACCTCGCCCCACGCGACGCCGCGCTCGAGCTGGTTGCGCAGGTAGACGTGGTGCACGGACCGCGCGATGCGCTCGTACATGTCGTCGTGCGCGCGGGCCTCCACGCGCTCGACGTCGGCGAGGAGGTCGCGCGTGGTCACGGTGCGCAGGCGGCCGTCCAGGTTGTCGAGCACGCGCGACGCCTCGGTGCCGAACGCGTCCGTCAGGCCCGCCAGGCCGTCCAGCAGGAGCACGAGCGAGCCGGGCCCGCCGTGCCACAGCGACGTCGCCGTGAGCGCCACCCGCAGGGAGGTGCCGTCGGACGCGTGGCACACGTACACCGAGTCGGGGGCAGCGGCGCTGCCGGTGCCGAGCACGGGCACGGCCCGCAGCTCGATCCGCCGGGCCACGGGCGACCAGCGCGCCCGCAGCTCGCCGGCCACGTGGTCGGCGTCGTCCGCCGTCAGGTCGACCACCAGCCGCAGCCCGTCGCCGGCCAGCTCCCACTCCCGGGCCAGGCCCACCACGAGGGCCTTGGCGAACTCGCCCGAGCCGACCACCACCAGGTGCGTCACCGGCGCGGGGCCGCCCGGGGCGTCCAGGATGCGACGCACCTCACGTACCGCGAGAGCCTGGGCGGCGATCACGTCGAGCGTGAAGAAGTCCACACCCGGCTCGGCGCAGCTCAGGTGCCGCGCCTGCAGCGCGACGCCCAGGTCGGGGTCGCTGACATGGGCGTACAGCCGCTCCGGCCCGCTGCCCGCGCGGCGGACGGCGGCCTCCGCCTCGGCGACGGTGAGCACGTTCGCGGTCGCCTCGGTGGTGTCGTCGCCGCACGCGTACAGGACGGTCGCGCCGGTCAGCCCGACGCCGGCCAGGCCGGCGGCGTCGGCGGCGCGCAGCACCCGGTGCCCGGCCGCCTCGAGGGCGGCGGTGACGGTGTCGGCGGCGCCGGTCTCCCCCACCACGATCGCGTGGCCGCGGGCGCGCCGTTCCCTGAACCGGCGGATCTCCCCGGTGAACAGGGCGCGCGCCGCCTCGAACAGCGCGTAGACGGCGGTGCCGGGCGCGAGGAACCGCGCGACCTGGAGCTGCCAGGACAGCCCGCCCCCCTCGCTGGCCGGGTCGGCGCCCATCACGAAGAGCTGCAGGTCGTGGTAGACGACGTCGTACCAGGTGCGGCCGGGCACGTGCGTGGTGTCGAGCATCAGGCCCCACCAGCCGAGGCCGAGCGAGACCACCACGAGGACGGCGAAGCCGATACGGGACCAGGGGAAGGAGGCGCGGGTCACGCCGGAACAATAGCGACATCTCGCACACCGGGTGCGAACGTGTCAGACGCCCCCGCACGTGTCAGACGCACGGGTCACGCGAGTGACCTGTGTGTCTGACACCTGCGGGGGCGTCTGACAGGTACCGCCGTCAGGTCAGACCTGGCTGCGGCCGTCCGCCTGCGAGCCGATGCGGTGCACCAGGATCGAGTTGGTCGTGCCCGGCACGCCGACCGGCGCACCCGAGACCACCACGACCGTGTCGCCCTTCTCGGCCAGACCCTGGTCCTGCAGGGTCAGGTCCACCTGGGCCACCATCGCGTCGACGGTGTCGACCTTCGGCACCAGGTACTCGTTCGTGCCCCACGTCAGGGCGAGCGTGTTGGCGACGTCCTGCTCCGGGGTGAAGGCGAGCAGCGGGATCGACGAGCGCAGGCGGGACATCCGGCGCGCGGAGTCACCGGACTGCGTGAACGTCACGAGGTACTTGACCCCGAGCGTCTCGCCGATCTCGGCGGCGGCACGCGTGATGGCGCCACCACGGGTGTGCGGCGTGGAACCGAGCGGCGCGATGCGCTCCCGGCCGGCCTCCTCCGTGGCCTCGATGATCCGGGCCATGGTCTGGACCGTGATGATCGGGTAGTCGCCCACCGAGGTCTCCCCCGACAGCATGACCGCGTCGGCGCCGTCGAGCACCGCGTTGGCGCAGTCCGAGGCCTCGGCGCGGGTCGGGGTCGGCGACGTGGTCATCGACTCCAGCACCTGCGTGGCCACGATGACCGGCTTGGCGTTGCGGCGCGCCATCTCGACGATGCGCTTCTGCACCAGCGGCACCTGCTCCAGCGGCATCTCGACCGCGAGGTCACCACGCGCCACCATGACGCCGTCGAACGCGGCGATGACCTCGGCGAGGTTCTCCACGGCCTGCGGCTTCTCGATCTTGGCGATGACGGGGACCGTGCGGCCCTCCTCCTCCATCACGCGGCGGACGTCCTCGTAGTCCTTGGCGGACCGCACGAACGACAGCGCGATGAAGTCGGCACCCAGGGCCAGCGCCCAGCGCAGGTCCGACTCGTCCTTGTCGGACAGGGCCGGCACCGACACGGCGACGCCGGGCAGGTTGATGCCCTTGTTGTTCGAGACGGGGCCCGGGACCTCGACCTCGGTGATGACCCGGGGGCCCTCGACGGCGGTGACGCGCACGCGCACCTTGCCGTCGTCGATCAGCAGCGGGTCGCCGACCTGGGCGTCGGACGCGAGTCCCTTGTGGGTGGTCGAGACGATCTCACGGTTGCCGAGGATGTCCTCGGTCGTGATGGTGAAGGTGTCGCCCTTGTTCAAGAAATGCTTTTCGTCTCCCGCGAACCGGCCGAGCCGGATCTTGGGTCCCTGCAGGTCGACCAGTACGGCGACCGACTTTCCTGCCGCCTTGGCGGCCTCTCGCACGTTCCGGTAGACCGCCGCGTGCGCCTCCTGCTCGCCGTGGCTGCGGTTGATCCGCGCCACGTTCATGCCGGCGTCAACGAGTTCCCGGAGTTTTTCCGGGCTCTCCGTGGCGGGTCCGATGGTGCACACGATCTTGGCTCTGCGCATGTCTCCAGCCTAGGCATGGTGGGCGCCTGTGCGCCCTGTGGGGGTGTACAACTCCCGGTGAAGTTCTCGGGTCACGATCGCAGAGCGAGCGTGCGCGGGCGCACCGGGGCGGGCAGCTCGGTGCTGCCCTGAAGGTAGGTGTCGGCCGCGGCGGCCGCGGCGCGGCCCTCCGCGATGGCCCACACGATGAGCGACTGCCCGCGGCCGGCGTCGCCGGCGACGAACACGCCCGGGAGGCTCGCGGCGTAGTCGTCGCCGCGGGCCACCAGGCCACGCTCGGTGACCTCGATGCCGGTCTGCTCCTCGAGCACACCGGTCTCGGGGCCGGTGAAGCCCATGGCCACGAGCACCAGGTCCGCGGGGATCTCGTGCTCGGTGCCCGGCTTCGGCGCCCGACGGCCGTCGGGAAGGTATTCGGTCTCGGCGACCTGGAGCGCGCGGACGTTGCCGTCGGCGTCGGCCAGGAACTCCACCGTCGAGGCCAGGTACGTGCGCTCGCCGCCCTCCTCGTGCGAGGTCGAGACCTCGAACAGGATCGGGTCGGTGGGCCACGGCTGGTGGGCCGGCCGGTCTGTCGGCGGCTTCTTGCCGATCGCGAGCGTGGTGACGCTCGCGGCGCCCTGGCGCAGCGCGGTGCCGAGGCAGTCCGAGCCGGTGTCGCCGCCGCCGATGATGACCACGTGCTTGCCGGCCGCCGTCGGCGCGCCCTCGGGCAGCGCGTCCGGGGTACCGGCGGCGACCGCCTTGTTGGCGGGCGTCAGGTAGTCCATCGCGAAGTGGATACCGGCCAGGTCGCTGCCCGCGACGGGCAGCTCGCGCGGCACGGTGGCGCCCGTGGCGACCACGACGGCGTCGAACCGGCGGCGCAGCGCGTCCCAGCTGATGTCCTCGCCGATCGTCACGCCGGCGCGGAACCGGGTGCCCTCGGCCTCCATCTGCGCCAGGCGGCGGTCGATGTGCAGCTTCTCCAGCTTGAAGTCCGGGATGCCGTAGCGCAGCAGGCCGCCGATGGCGTCGTCCCGCTCGTAGACGACGACGGTGTGGCCGGCCCGCGTGAGCTGCTGCGCCGCGGCCAGGCCCGCCGGGCCGGAGCCGACGACGGCGACCGTGGAGCCGGTGAGGCGCTCCGGGACGTGCGGCGTGACCAGCCCGCGCGCGAACGCCTCGTCGATGATCGAGACCTCGACGTTCTTGATCGTCACCGAGGGCTGGTTGATGCTCAGCACGCAGGACGACTCGCACGGCGCCGGGCACACCCGCCCGGTGAACTCCGGGAAGTTGTTCGTGGCGTGCAGGCGGTCGACCGCGTCGGCCCACTGGCCGCGCCAGACGAGGTCGTTCCACTCGGGGATCAGGTTGCCGAGCGGGCAGCCCTGGTGGCAGAACGGCACGCCGCAGTCCATGCAGCGGCCGGCCTGCTCCTTGAGGAACGGCTGCCCCTCCGTGCGGTGGGCGTGCGTGTCCTTCCAGTCCCGCAGGCGCACCTCGACCGGACGGTTGGCCGGGAGCTCCCGGTCCCGGACCTTCAGAAATCCTCTGGGGTCAGCCACGAGCCACCTCCATGATCTGGTTCCACACGGACGGGTCCCACTCGGACGCGCCCGAGATGTCGGTGCCGGCGGCCTCCGCCTCGGCAAGGGCCAGGCGCACGCGCGCCCAGCCGGGGGGCAGCAGACGGCTGAACCGGCCGCGCGCAGCCTCCGGGTCCGCGAGCAGCTCGGCCGCGACGGCCGACCCGGTCTCGGCGTGGTGCCGCTCCAGCAGGCCGCGCACGGTCTCCCAGTCGGCGTCGTCCAGGACGCCGACGGCGAGCTCGCCCGCCTCCAGCGCGACCTGGTTGACCCGCGAGACCCGCAGGTCCAGGAAGAACGCGGTGCCGCCGGACATGCCGGCGCCGACGTTGCGGCCCGTGGGGCCGAGCACCAGCACGGTGCCGCCCGTCATGTACTCGCAGGCGTGGTCGCCCACGCCCTCGGCCACCAGGGTGGCGCCGGAGTTGCGCACGCCGAACCGCTCCCCCACGCGTCCGCGCAGGAAGACCTCGCCGGACGTGGCGCCGTAGCCGATCACGTTGCCCGCGATGACGTCGGCGCCGCCCAGGACGGCCGCCTTGTCGGGCCGCACCGCGACGCGGCCGCCGGACAGGCCCTTGCCCACGTAGTCGTTGGCGTCGCCGAACAGGCGCAGCGTGACGCCGCGCGGCAGGAACGCGCCGAGCGACTGGCCGGCCGACCCGGTCAGGGTCACCTCGATCGTGTCGTCGGGCAGACCCGCGCCGCGGTACCGCTTGGTCACCTCGTGGCCGAGCATGGTGCCGACCGTGCGGTTCACGTTGCGCACCGGCAGCTCGATCTTGACGGCCTCGCCACGCTCCAGCGCCGGGCCGGCGGCCGCGATGAGCTGGTTGTCCAGCGCGCGGGCCAGGCCGTGGTCCTGCGCCGTGGTGTAGCGCAGGGACGAGCCCTCCTTGAGCTGCGGACGGGCCAGCACCGGCGTCAGGTCCAGGCCCTCCGCCTTCCAGTGGTCCACGGCCTTGCGGGTGTCGAGCACCTGCACCTGGCCGACGGCCTCCTCGAGGCTGCGGAAGCCCAGCGCCGCGAGGTGCTCGCGCACCTCCTGGGCGATGAACTCGAAGAAGTTCACGACGAACTCCGGCTTGCCGGTGAACCGGCTGCGCAGCTCGGGGTTCTGCGTGGCCACGCCGACGGGACACGTGTCCAGGTGGCAGACGCGCATCATGATGCAGCCCGAGACCACCATGGGCGCGGTCGCGAAACCGAACTCCTCGGCGCCGAGCAGCGCCGCGACGATCACGTCGCGACCCGTCTTCATCTGGCCGTCGACCTGCACCACGATGCGGTCGCGCAGGTCGTTGAGCACGAGGGTCTGCTGGGTCTCGGCCAGGCCGATCTCCCAGGGCGTGCCGGCATGCTTGAGCGACGTGAGCGGCGAGGCGCCCGTGCCGCCGTCGTGCCCCGAGATGAGCACCACGTCCGCGTGCGCCTTGGACACGCCCGTGGCCACGGTGCCGACGCCGAACTCGCTGACCAGCTTCACGTGGACGCGCGCCGACGGGTTCGCGTTCTTCGCGTCGTGGATCAGCTGCGCCAGGTCCTCGATCGAGTAGATGTCGTGGTGCGGCGGCGGCGAGATGAGGCCCACGCCGGGCGTCGAGTGCCGGGTCTTGGCGACCCAGGGGTACACCTTGTTCCCGGGCAGCTGGCCGCCCTCGCCGGGCTTGGCGCCCTGGGCGAGCTTGAGCTGGATGTCGGTGGCCTGCGTCAGGTACTCCGACGTCACGCCGAACCGGCCCGAGGCGATCTGCTTGACGCGCGAGCGGCGCTCGTCGTCGTACAGGCGCTCCGGGTCCTCGCCGCCCTCGCCCGTGTTGGAGCGGCCGCCGAGGCGGTTCATCGCGATGGCGAGGGTCTCGTGCGCCTCGGCCGAGATGGAGCCGTAGGACATGGCGCCCGTGTTGAACAGTTTGACGATCTCGCTGACCGGCTGGACCTCGTCGATCGGCACCGGCTCGCGGTCGGGGCTGAAGCGCAGCAGGCCGCGCAGCGTCATGAGGCGGTTGGACTGCTCGTCCACGCGCCGCGTGTACTGCCGGAAGATGTCCATCCGGCCCGAACGCGTGGCGTGCTGCAGGCGGAACACCGTCTCCGGGTCGAAGAGGTGGTCCTCGCCGTCGCGCCGCCACTGGTACTCGCCGCCGGTGGTCAGGCGCTCGCCCGGCTTCTTGTTGCCGGACGGCGGGTACGCCTCGGCGTGCCGCGCCGCGACCTCGGCCGCGATGACGTCGAGGCCGATGCCGCCGAGGCGCGAGGTGGTGCCGGTGAAGTAGTCCTCGACCAGGTCGTGGGACAGGCCCACGGCCTCGAAGATCTGCGCGCCGCGGTAGGACATGATCGTGGAGATGCCCATCTTGGACATCACCTTGAGCACGCCCTTGCCGAGCGCCTTGATGAGGTTGGCCACGGCCTGCTCGGGCGTCACGTCCAGGTAGCCGCGGCGGGCCAGGTCCTCGACCGTCTCCATGGCGAGGTACGGGTTCACCGCGGCCGCGCCGTAGCCGATCAGCAGCGCGACGTGGTGCACCTCGCGCACGTCGCCGGCCTCGACCACCAGCGAGACCCGGTTGCGGGTGTGCTTGCGCACCAGGTGGTGGTGCACGGCGCTGGTCAGCAGCAGCGACGGGATCGGGGCGAGCTCGGAGTTGGCGTCGCGGTCGGAGAGCACGAGGAAGCTCGCGCCCTGCTCCACGTACCGGTCGACGTCGGCGAAGATCGCCTCCAGCCGGGCCAGCAGCGCGGCGCCGCCGCCCGAGACGTCGTACAGGCCCTGGATGGTCTCGGCCTGGAACAGGCCCTCCAGCTCCCGGTCGCGCTCGACGTGCACGACCTTGGCGAGCTGGTCGTTGTCCAGCACCGGGAAGCCGAGCACCAGCTTGCGCGCGTGCTCCGGCAGGTCGGCCAGCAGGTTCGGCTCCGGGCCGATGGCGCTGCCGATGGCCGTGACCAGCTCCTCGCGGATCGCGTCCAGGGGCGGGTTGGTCACCTGCGCGAACATCTGCGTGAAGTAGTCGAACAGGAGCCGAGGCCGCTGCGAGAGGACGGCGACGGGCGTGTCGGAGCCCATGGCGCCGAGCGGCTCGCCGGCCGTGGTCGCCATCGGCGACAGGATGATCTTGAGCTCTTCCTCGGTGTAGCCGAAGGCCCGCTGCCGACGCCGGACCGACGCCGGGCTGTGCGCCACGTGCTCGCGGTCGGGCAGCTCGTCGAGGTAGACGGAGTGCTCGCGGATCCAGTCCCCGTAGGGGTGCATCGAGGCGAGGCTCGACTTGACCTCCTCGTCCTCGACGATGCGGCCGGAGCCGGTGTCGACGAGGAACATCTTGCCGGGCTCCAGGCGGCCCTTGCGGACCACCGTGGCGGGGTCGATGTCGAGCACGCCGGCCTCCGAGGCCAGCACGACCAGCCCGTCCTCGGTGACCCACCAGCGCCCGGGGCGCAGGCCGTTGCGGTCCAGCACGGCGCCGATCAGGGTGCCGTCCGTGAACGTGAGGGAGGCGGGGCCGTCCCACGGCTCGATGAGGTTCGCATTGTACTGGTAGAACGCCCGCAGCGCGGGGTCCATGCCGGGGTTGTTCTCCCAGGCCTCGGGCACCATCATCAGCACCGAGTGCGGCAGCGAGCGGCCCGACAGGTGCAGCAGCTCCAGCACCTCGTCGAAGCTCGCCGAGTCGCTCGCGCCGGGCGAGCAGACCGGCTGCAGCGGCGCCAGGTCGCCGAGCAGGTCGGACTCCATGGTGCCCTCGCGCGCCGCGACCCAGTTGCGGTTGCCGCGCACGGTGTTGATCTCGCCGTTGTGGGCCAGCAGCCGGAACGGCTGCGCCAGGGGCCACGACGGGAACGTGTTGGTGGAGAACCGCGAGTGGACCAGCGCCAGCTCCGTGGCGTACCGCGGGTCCGACAGGTCGGGGAAGAACGGCTCGAGCTGCGCCGTCGTCAGCATGCCCTTGTACGTCAGGGTGCGGGCGCTGAGCGAGGCGAAGTAGAGCCCGACCTCGTTCTCCGCCCGCTTGCGCAGGCGGTAGCAGAGGCGGTCCAGGTCGATGCCGGACAGGGAGCGCGACGGGTCGGCCACCACGATCTGGCGGAACACCGGCATGGAGGCGCGCGCCGTCGGGCCGACGATGCCGGCGTCCACGGGTACGTCGCGCCACGCGAGCACGTCGAGCTTCTCCTCGGCGGCCAGCGCCTCGACGCGGGCCACCATGGCGTCCCGCTCGGCCTCGTCGGTCGGCAGGAACGCCGTCCCGATCGCATACATCCCGGCGGGCGGCAGGTCCACCCCGACCACGTCGCGGACGAACGCGTCGGGGATCTGGGTGAGGATGCCGGCGCCGTCGCCGCTGTCCTCCTCCGCCCCCACCGCGCCGCGGTGATCGAGGTTCAGCAGGGCGGTGAGCCCGGCATCGACGATGTCGCGCCCGGGCGTTCCGCGCAGGGTCGCCACGAAGGCGACGCCGCACGCGTCGTGCTCGGCCGCCGGGTCGTAGAGGCCGCCTTCAAACGTCTGCGTCGGCAGCCCAACCCTCTGTGTCGGCAACGGCTTGGTCATGGGTCCTCACAGGCACTCGGCCGCAGCCGAGCGCAGTCCTTGCGGGTGGTCCGGGACGACGGCGGCCCGGTCGGTCTCAGGGCTCGTCGTCCGGTGGTCCCGGCGGTCGTGCCCCTCAGGTGCGCACGGAGGCGTCCGCGTCGGACTCCTCCTGTGCTGCTGTCTTGCCTTCCTCCGGCTCGGCCTCGGCCTCGCCGGTCCCTTCGACTCCTGGGTCAGGCTCCGGCTCGGCCCGTGGGCCGGCCGGTGGTTCGTCGTCCTCAGGTCGCAGCCGTACGGACTCTTCCCTGGTGGGGAACTTGCGAGCCAGCACGATCGAGACCACCAGGGCCGCTAGGCCCAAGAGGATCGAGGTCCAGACGTTGAGGCGGAGCCCCAGCACCTGCTCCGCATCGTCGATGCGGAGCATCTCGATCCAGACCCGTCCGAGAGTGTAGAGCAGGACGTACGCCCAGAATACCCGCCCATGACCCAACCTGAACCGACGGTCTAGAAACAGCAGAACTCCGGCCATCAGGAGATTCCACAGGAGTTCGTACAGGAAGGTCGGGTGGAACAGCGTGCCCTCCGGGTACGCCACGCCCGTCGCCGGGTTGGGTACCAGGTACTCGGCGTCGATGTGCAGGCCCCAGGGCAGCTCCGTGGGCCGCCCGTACAGCTCCTGGTTGAACCAGTTGCCGAGGCGGCCGACGGCCTGCGCGACGAGGAGGCCCGGCGCGACGGCGTCGGCGAACGACGACAGCCGTACGCCCTGCCTGCGGCAGCCGATCCAGGCGCCGACGGCGCCGAGCGCCACGGCGCCCCAGATGCCGAGGCCGCCCTCCCAGACGTAGAGCGCCTTGACGGGATCGCCCCCGCCCGAGAAATTCTCTCCGAAGTACCGCTCCGGGGACGACAGCACGTGGTAGATCCGGCCGCCGACGATGCCGAACGGCACCGCCCAGAACGCGATCTCCAGGACGTCGTCCGGGTTGCCCCCGCGCGCCTTCCAGCGCCGCGCGGTCATCCAGACGGCGATGACGATGCCGGCGAGGATCGCCAGCGCGTAGGCGCGCACCGGGAAGATGCCGAGGTACCAGGTGTGCTGGCCCGGGCTGGGGATCTGCGAGGCGGCGGGCGCCTGCGGCAACGCTGACAGCGCGGCGGGCAGCTCGTGCAGAGCGGCCGGCAGTGCGGTCAGCAGCGTCACAGGGCCTCTCCGGAGGTGGTCTTCGCACCGGCGGGGACGTCGGCGGGCGCCGAGGCGCGAGCCGACCGTACCCCGGCCGCGAGGTCCTCCGTCACCTCGGCCAGATCCGTGAGACGGACCGCCCACTCGTCGTCCGGCAGCGGGCCGTCGGACAGGAGCGGGCGCACCATGGCGGAGCCGACGATGACGCCGTCGGCGAACCGGCCCACCTCGGCGGCCTGCGCCCCCGTGGAGACGCCCAGGCCCACGCAGACGTTCGGCGCGCCCGCGGCGCGCGTGTCGGCCACGAGCTGCTCGGCGCGCGAGCCCACCTCGTTGCGCACGCCGGTGACGCCCATGAGCGAGGCCGCGTACACGAAGCCGCGCGACTGGCCGGCCGTGAGCCGCAGCCGCTCGGGCGTCGAGCTGGGGGCCACGAGGAACACACGGTCCAGGCCGTGCTTCTCGCTGGCCTCGATCCAGTCGGCGCCCTCGTCCGGGATGAGGTCGGGCGTGATGAGCCCGGCGCCGCCCGCGGCGGCCAGGTCGCGCGCGAACGCGTCCGGGCCGTACTTGAGCACCGGGTTCCAGTACGTCATGACCAGCACGGGCACGTGCGGCGCGTAGTCGTTCAGCTCCCGCACCACGCGGAACACGTCCCGTACGCGGGCGCCCGCGTCGAGCGCGCCCTGCGCCGCGGCCTGGATCACCGGGCCGTCGAGGACGGGATCGGTGTACGGGATACCCAGCTCGATCAGGTCGACGCCGTGGTCGACCAGCGTCTTGAGCGCCTCGATCGACCGGTCCACCGTCGGGTAGCCCACCGGCAGGTAGCCCACCAGGGCGGCCCGGTTCTCCTGCTCGCGCAGGCGGGTGATCAGGTCGGCGCTGCGGGACCCCGTGTACGGTCCCGTCGCCGGCTCGGTCAGCGTGCTCATCCCCGGCCCTCCTGCCGCTCGAGCTCTTCCGCGGCCACGCCGTTGTCGGCGCCGTCCAGCAGCCCGAACCAGCGCGCGGCCGTCGCCACGTCCTTGTCCCCCCGGCCCGACAGGTTCACCAGCAGCAGGAGCGGCTGGCCGTCCGGCCCGGTGCGCCCCTCGGCCGCGGCGGCCTGGCCGATCCGCAGCGCGCCCGCGAGGGCGTGCGCCGACTCGATGGCCGGGATGATGCCCTCGGTCCGGCACAGCAGGCGGAACGCCTCCATGGCCTCGTCGTCGGTCACGGGCTCGTAGGTGGCCCGGCCCAGGTCGTGCAGCCAGGCGTGCGCGGGGCCGACGCTCGGGTAGTCCAGGCCCGCCGAGACGGAGTGGCTCGGCAGCGTCTGGCCGTCGTCGTCCTGCAGCAGGTAGGAGCGCGCGCCGTGCAGCACGCCCAGCGCGCCGCCGCTGAACCGGGCCGCGTGGCGGCCCGACTCGATGCCCTCGCCACCGGCCTCGAAGCCGCGCAGCTCGACGCTCTGCTCGTCGAGGAACGCGTTGAAGATGCCCAGCGCGTTGGACCCGCCGCCCACGCACGCCGCGACGACGTCGGGCAGGCGGCCGGTGCGCTCCAGCATCTGCTCACGCGCCTCCTCGCCGATGATGCGGTGGAACTGGCGCACCATCTCGGGGAACGGGTGCGGGCCCGTGACGGTGCCCAGCAGGTAGTGCGTGGTCTCGACGTTGGCGACCCAGTCGCGCAGCGCCTCGTTGATCGCGTCCTTGAGGGTGCGCGAGCCGATCTTGACCGGCACGACCTCGGCGCCGAGCAGGCGCATGCGAGCCACGTTCAGCGCCTGGCGCCGCGTGTCCTCCTCGCCCATGTAGACCACGCACTCGAGGTCCATCAGGGCGGCCGCGGTGGCGGTGGCGACGCCGTGCTGGCCCGCCCCCGTCTCGGCGATGAGGCGCTTCTTGCCCATGCGCTTGACGAGCAGCGCCTGGCCCAGCACGTTGTTGATCTTGTGCGAGCCGGTGTGGTTGAGGTCCTCGCGCTTGAGGAACACGCGCACCCCGCCCTGCTCGCCGCCCGCGTGCGCCGCGAACCGCGGCACCTCGGTCAGCGGGCTGGGCCGGCCGGTGTACTCCCGGTGCAGGCGCTGCAGCTCGGCCGCGAACTGCGGGTCGTCGGCCGCCTTGCGGAACTCGGTGTCCAGCTCCTCCAGCGCGGCGATCAGCGCCTCGGGCACGAAGCGACCGCCGTACTGACCGAAGTACGGGCCGGAGACGTCGGAAAGCTTCACGTCGCTCATCTGGGATCCCTTCAGGCCGGCCGCACGGACCGCAGCGACGGGTGGGAGCCCGCGGCGACGAGGTCCGCCACCGAGGCGCGCGGGGCGCCGTCGGTCACGAGGGCCTCGCCCACCAGGACGCCGTCCGCGCCGGCCCGGGCCATCTCCATCACGTCGTGCGGGCCACGGATGCCGGACTCGGCGATCTTGATCACGTCGTCCGGGATGTACTCGGCGAGGCTGCGGAACAGGCCGCGGTCCAGCTCGAGGGTCTTGAGGTTGCGGGCGTTGACGCCCACGACGCGCGCCCCGGCGTCGACCGCCCGGCGCACCTCCTCGAGGTTGTGCGTCTCCACGAGCGCCGTCATGCCGAGCGAGTGCACGCGCTCCACGAGCGACTCCAGCACGGTCTGCTCGAGGGCCGCCACGATGATCAGGACCAGGTCGGCCCCGTGCGCGCGGGCCTCCCAGACCTGGTACGGCGTCACGACGAAGTCCTTGCGCAGCACCGGCACGTCCACCCGGCCGCGCACGGCGTCCAGGTCGGCCAGCGAGCCGTGGAACCGGCGCTGCTCGGTGAGCACCGAGATCGCCGAGGCCCCGCCGGTCTCGTACTCGACGGCCAGCGCCGCCGGGTCGGCGATCGGGGCCAGGGACCCCTTGCTCGGGCTCGAGCGCTTCACCTCGGCGATGACCGAGAGGGCGTCCGCCTGCTTGAGGCGGCCGAGGCACTCGAGGGCCCCGGGCACCGCGGCGGCGCGCTCCTTGAGCGCGTCGAGAGGCACGCGCGCCTCACGCTCCGCGAGGTCCTCACGAACCCCCGCGACGATGTCCTCCAGGACCGACATGTAATGAGCCTCCCCGTGCCCTTGCTCTGCCCTCGGCAGGCGGCCTCGTTCGTGCGGCTGATGACGCCTAGTGCGCCTGCTGGGACCTGTGCCCCATGGCCATGGTAGGCGGATCCAGGGTGTGGTCCTGACCACTCCCGGCCCGTGAGACGACGTCCCGTCAGATCCCGGGCCGGGTGTGACGCGCTCTCCCCGGAGGATCGCCTGATCAGCGCGGGGATCAGATCCAGGGGGTCAGCCAGGGCTGCAGCCACGGCAGGTTCCGCGCCACGAGGAACGCGAGCGCGACCCCGAGCGTGACCCAGCCGGCGGTGCTGGACAGGCCGCGGAACGGGCGGCCGCGGGCCGCGGCCACGAGCCAGGCGAGCCACACGACGACGAGCACGGGGGCCGTGACGGTCCACAGCGCGTTGGCCGACCAGGCGCCCGCCAGGTCGAGGTGCGCCAGGTCGTGCGTGGCGCGGAGCCCGCCGCACAGCGGGCAGGCCAGGCCGGTCAGCTCCAGCAGCGGGCAGAACCCGTAGGAGCCCTGCACGTGCGGGTCGCGGAGCGCCACCAGGAGGGTGGCCGCCCCGACGGCCGCCCCGGCCAGCAGCGGCGCCCGCAGGGCGGGTGCCGTGGCCGGCCGGACGGCGGTCTCAGGAATGGGGCCCACCCGCCAGGAAGCGGACGATGACGAGGCCGATCACGAACGCGAGGATCGCGAGGGACAGCCAGCCCAGCGCGACGCCGGCCAGCGCCGTCCCCTCGTTGTCGGCCTCGCCCGCGCGGACGGCGCGGCGGCCCTGGTTGCCGACGATGATCGCGGGGATGCCCGTGAGGACACCCAGGAGGAGCACGATCGACGCGATGCCCAGCACGAGCGACCAGACCCCCAGGTTGTTGCGGGGGTAGGCGGCGGACGGTGCGGCCATCTCCAGGGCGGTCATGGCACCGGTTACCGCTGGACCGTCTTCTGGCCCAGGCCCAGGTTGCGCAGGACCAGGCCGATGATCAGCGAGGCACCGACCACGACGAAGCCGAGCACGAACAGGACCAGCCACGACGACCAGGACTGGGCCACCACGACGCCCCACGAGGAGATCAGCACGCCCAGCGTGATCCCGACCATCGTGACCCACGCCGCGACCGTGTGGCCGTGGTTGGTCGGCGGGACGCCCGGCGGGAGGTAGGCGATCTCAGGCTTGTTCTCGGTCATCGCAGGTTTGATGCCTTTCGTGTCGTGCGGTACGCGCTCAGCCTAACCGTTTCCGGCCGGGTCAGCGGCCCGTCGGGTCGTCGCCCCGGGACAGTGCGTCCCAGGCGTCGTGGGGGTCGATCTCGTCGTCGGCGTCGTCCTCGGTGCTGCCGGCCGGGTCTCCGGCGGCGCCCGTCCCGGCCGCCTCGGGGGCGGCGTCGGGGTCGGCCGCCGGCGTTGCCGTGCCCGGCTCGCCCGCGGTCCCGGCGGCGGTCGCCGCCGTGCCCTGCCCCGCCCGCTCGTGGCGGGCCGACGTCGCCGTCCAGCCCCGGGCGGCGATGCCGGCCCAGACCGCGACGACGACGGCGAGCACGCCCGTGGCGACCGCGGCCCACGGCCAGGAGGTCAGCACGACGGGCGAGGTCAGCTCGGTGACGCCGCTCTGGGCGGACGCCGCGTTGGTCGCGGCGGGAGTCGGGTCGCCGACGACGACGAGCGTGCTGGCCACCACGAGCACACCGGCCGCGGCGGCGACCACGAGGGCGACGTACCGGGCCACGCGCCCGGTCAGCGCGCACGCGATACCCGCCGCGAGCAGCACGAGGGCGCCCGCGCCGACGCCGGGCGCGGCCGAGGTGCCGGTCGCGGCGACCGCGACCTCGGGCTCCAGCGCCGTGGCCACCGTCGTCGTGATCCAGGTGGGCGAGCCCGTGCCGAAGGTGAGCGCGCCCAGCACGAGCAGCGCGAGGACGGTGCGGGTGCGGGTCACTTGCCGCCTCCGGTCCGCGTCGTCGCCGTGCGCAGCGGCGCGAGCCGGGAGGCGAGCTGGACGGCCCGCACGGCGGCGGCCGCCTTGTTGCGCGACTCCGCGTACTCCAGGGCGGGCACCGAGTCGGCCACGATGCCGCCGCCGGCCTGCACGCTGGCGCGGCCGTCCGCGATGTACGCGGTGCGGATCGCGATCGCCATGTCCATGTTGCCGCCGAAGTCGAAGTATCCGCACACGCCGCCGTAGATGCCGCGGGAGGCGGGCTCCAGCTCGTCGATCAGAGCGATCGCCCGGGGCTTGGGCGCCCCGGACAGCGTGCCCGCCGGGAAGGTGGCCCGCAGGGCGTCCAGGGCGCCGAAGCCCGCGCGGAGCCGGCCCACCACGGTGGAGCACATGTGCATGATGTGGCTGAACCGGCGCACCTTCATGAACTCGACCACCTCGACGCTGGTCGGCTCGCACACCTTGACCATGTCGTTGCGGGACAGGTCGACGAGCATGATGTGCTCGGCCCGCTCCTTGGGGTCGGCCAGGAGCTCCTCGCCCAGCTCGGCGTCCTCCTCGGGGTGGGCGCCGCGCGGCCGGGAGCCGGCGATCGGGTAGGTGGTGACGTGGCCGTCGTCCACCTTCACGAGGGTCTCCGGGCTGGAGCCCACGACGGCGAACTCGGCGCCGTCGGGCTTGGCCAGGTGGAAGTAGTACATGTACGGGCTCGGGTTGATGGTGCGCAGCGCCCGGTAGACGTCCAGCGGGTCGGCCGCGCAGGCCAGGTCCAGGCGCTGGGAGAGCACCACCTGGAACACCTCGCCGTCGCGGATCGCCTCCTTGCCCGCGAGCACGGCGTCCTCGAACTCCTCGCGCGTGGACCGGAACTCGAGCTGCGGCTCGGGCGCGTCCTCGACCACGACGGACGTGACCCGGGGGCCGCCGGCCGCGAGCTGGGCCTCCATGGCGTCCAGCCGGGCGACGGCGTCGGCGTAGGCCTCGTCGACGCGCTCGTCGGTGGCGTCGGCGTTGATCGCGTTGGCGACCAGCCAGACCGTGCCCTCCCGGTGGTCCACGACCGCGAGGTCCGTGGCCAGGCACAGCGCGAGCTCGGGGGCGCCCGTCTCGTCCGGGGCCGTGGCGGGGAGCGTGGGCTCCCAGTGCCGCACGATGTCCCAGCCCAGCACGCCGGCCAGGCCGCCGGTCAGCGGCGGCAGGTTGGCCACGCCGGGCGTACGGAGCGCCGCGAGCGCCGCCTCGACCACGTCGACGACGTCGCCGGTGGTCGGGATGCCGACGGGCACGTCGCCGGTCCACACGGCCTGGCCGCCGTCGCTGGTCAGGGTCGCGCGGGACGCGACGCCCACGAACGACCAGCGCGCCCAGACGCCGTCGGACTCCGCCGACTCCAGGATGAACGTGCCGGGGCGGCCCTGGGCGAGGGTCCGGTAGAGGCCGACGGGCGTGGCGTCGTCGGCCAGCAGGGGGCGGACCACGGGGATCACCCGGCGGTCGGCGGCCATCTCGCGGAACTCCGGCAGGCTCGGCCAGGTGCGACCCCACGGCAGGTCGGCGGGTGCGGTCGCCGTGCGGGCCTCGTGGGTGTCGAGCTGGGTCACCGGGTCTCCTCGTGTCGCTGGTCGGGTGCGCCTACCGCCGCGCCCAGGTCGCCGCCGGCCTCGAAGCAGGTGCGCGTGCCGGTGTGGCACGCCGCGCCGATCTGGTCCACCTGGACCAGGACGGCGTCACCGTCGCAGTCGAGGCTCGCGGCCTTGACGTACTGGGCGTGCCCGGAGGTGTCGCCCTTGCGCCAGTACTCCTGGCGGCTGCGGGACCAGAACGTCACGCGGCCCTCGGTGAGGGTGCGGCGCAGCGCCTCGTCGTCCATCCAGCCGACCATGAGCACCTCGCCCGTGTCGTGCTGCTGGATGACGGCGGCGACCAGGCCGGCGTCGTCCCGCTTGAGTCGGGCGGAGAGCGTGGGGTCGAGAACTTCGGGCACCTGAGAATCCTGCCACGTCGTGGGCCGACGGCCGGGGTGTTTTAAACCCCCGCCCCCCGGCCGGCCCCCGACCGCACCCCGGCGGACCCGGGTAGGGGGGCCCCCA
>NZ_JBHVEG010000121.1:0-19576 GCF_042802395.1 Promicromonospora sp. NPDC057488 | reverse complement strand
AGCTTGTCGAGACCCGGGTCTCGACAAGCTCGACCAGCGGCGGGGGTCTCGACAGGCTCGACCAGCGGCGGGGGCCTGGGCTAGCGCGGAGCGGCCGCCGCAGCGGCCCGCGCGGCCGCCGGGAGCGCGTCCAGGATCCGGTTGACGGCGTCGTCGTCGTGCGCCGCGGAGACGAACCAGGCCTCGAACACCGACGGCGGCAGGTTGACCCCGGCCGCCAGCATCGCGTGGAACAGGGCCGTGTACCGGAACGTCTCCTGCGCCTGGGCCTGCGCGTAGTCCCGCACGCCCGACGCCGCGGCCAGCGGCCCGAAGAACACCGAGAACAGCGAGCCCGCGCGCTGCACGCGGTGCTCCACGCCCTCGGTGGCCAGCGCCGCGCCCACGGCGTCCGACAGCACGCGCGAGACCTCGTCGACGTGGGCGTACACCGCGGCGTCGGCCAGCCGCAGGGTCGTCAGGCCCGAGGCGACCGCCACGGGGTTACCGGACAGCGTGCCCGCCTGGTAGACGGGCCCGAGCGGCGCCAGGTGGTCCATGACCGACGCCGGGCCGCCCAGCGCGGCGACGGGCATGCCGCCGCCGATGACCTTGCCGAACGTGAACAGGTCGGGCGTGTAGCCCTCGCCCCCGGCGGCCCGGATCGCGTCGTTCTCGACGCCCCACCAGCCGGCGGGACCCACCCGGAACCCGGTGAGCACCTCGTCCATGATGAACAGCGCGCCGTGCGCCGACGTGATGCGGCGCAGGCCCTCGTTGAAGCCCTCGACCGGCGGCACCACGCCCATGTTCGCGGGCGACGCCTCGGTGATGACGGCCGCGATCTCCGAGCCGCGCTGCGCGAACGCCGCCTCGACGGCCGCGAGGTCGTTGTAGGGGAGCACCAGCGTCTCGGCGGCGGTCGCCTCGGTCACGCCCGCCGAGCCCGGCAGGGCGAGCGTCGCGACGCCGGATCCGGCCTCGGCCAGCAGCGCGTCCATGTGCCCGTGGTAGCAGCCCGCGAACTTGATGACGAGCGGGCGGCCCGTGACCCCGCGGGCCAGGCGGATCGCCGTCATCGTCGCCTCGGTGCCCGTGGAGACCAGGCGCACGCGCTCGGCCGCGGGGACGCGGCGGCGCACCTCCTCCGCGAGCTCCACCTCGGCCACGGTCGGGGCGCCGAACGACAGGCCGCGCGCGGCGGCGTCCTGCACGGCGGCGACGACCTCGGGGTGTGCGTGCCCCAGCAGCGCGGGACCCCACGAGCACACCAGGTCCACGTACTCGCGCCCCGCGACGTCGGTGACGTACGGGCCGCTGGCCGAGGCGAGGAACCGCGGGTCGCCGCCCACGCTGCGGTAGGCCCGGACCGGCGAGTTCACGCCGCCGGGGATCGCGTCCTGCGCGCGCAGGAACGCCGCGTGGTTGGCCTCGGGCGCCCGGCGCAGCGCCTGGGCCTCGACGGTGTCTCGGGTCTCTTCGGTCACTTGATCCACTCCGCGATCTCGAGGGCCCAGTAGGTGAGGATGACGTCGGCGCCCGCCCGCTTGATGCTCGTGACCGACTCCAGGACGGCGCGGTCGCGGTCGATCCAGCCGTTCGCGCCGGCCGCCTCGATCATCGCGTACTCGCCCGAGACCTGGTACGCCGCCACCGGCACGTCGCTCCGGTCGGCGACGGCGCGCAGCACGTCCAGGTACGACCCGGCCGGCTTCACCATCACGAGGTCGGCGCCCTCGGCGAGGTCCAGGTCGGCCTCGCGCAGGCCCTCGCGGCCGTTCGCGGGGTCCATCTGGTAGGTCTTGCGGTCGCCCTGCAGCTCCGAGTCCACGGCCTCGCGGAACGGGCCGTAGTACGCGCTCGCGTACTTGGCGCTGTAGGCCAGGATGCTCGTGTCGGCGAGGCCCGCGTCGTCCAGCGCGTCCCGGATCGTCGCGACCTGGCCGTCCATCATGCCCGACGGCGAGATCACGTCGGCGCCGGCCTTGGCCTGCGCCACGGCCATGGAGGCGTAGCGGAGCAGCGTCGCGTCGTTGTCCACAGCCCCTGTGGACGTCAGGACGCCGCAGTGGCCGTGGTCGGTGAACTCGTCCAGGCAGGTGTCAGCCATCAGCACCGGGGTGGCGGCACCGGGGGCGAGCCCCTCGTCCAGCGCCGCGCGCGAGGCGCGCAGGGCCCGCTGCAGGATGCCGTCGGCGGCGTCGGCCTGCGAGCCGTTCGCGTCCTTGACCGAGGGGATGCCGAACAGCATGACGCCGCCCAGCCCCGCGTCGCGCGCGGCCCGCACGGCCTCGACCAGCGACTCCTCGGTGTGCTGCACCTGCCCGGGCATGCTCGCCAGTGGCACCGGCTCGGTCAGGCCCTCCTTGACGAAGAGGGGCAGCACCAGGTCGGCGGGGTGCAGGCGGGTCTCGGCGACCAGGCGGCGCATGCCCGGCGTGGCGCGCAGACGACGCGGCCGGTACACGATCCCGGTGGTGCTCACGGTGTCCTTCTTTCTCATGGTGGTGTCAGACGTACAGGTCACCGGGGTGACCTGTACGTCTGACAGGTCAGGTTCCGACGAGGGCTTGGGTCACGGCGTCGGCCAGGGCCGCGTCCGTGGGGGCGTCGGCCACGGCGAGCACCGTGTGCCCGACGGCTCGTGCCGTGCCGGCCGACGGCTCCCCGATCGCGACCACCCGCTGCGGGCCGAGCTGGGTCGCGACCTGGCGGGCGGCCGACCCGGAGGCGACCACGACGACGTCGTACCGCCTGCGCAGCTCGGGCGGGAGCTCGTGCGCGACCGTGCGGTAGGCCGTCACCACGTCGACGGCCCAGCCCTTGGCCACCAGACCTGCGCGGACGGTGTCGGCCGCGAGGTCGCCGAGCGGGAGCAGCACCCGGTGCGCGCGAGCGGCGCCGGCCGCGGGGTGGGCGTCGGCCGGGCTCGGGTCGCCCGGGGCTTCCGGGAACGCCTCGGCGAGCCCGGCGCCGGTCGCGGTCCGCGGCACGAGGTCGATCGCGAGGCCGTGCGCGGCCAGCGCCTGCTGCGTCGCGGGGCCGACGGCGGCCCACCGCACCCACCCGGTCGCGGGTGTGCCGGGAGCGTCGGGCGTGGCGCCCGGGGGAGCGTCGTGTACTCCGAGGTGTGTTGCGCTGGGTAGACGTTGTCTACTCCCGGCAAACGACCCCGAAGACGTGGTGTCTTCCCCCGGCCCGTCGGGGCCGCCGGCGGCTGCACCGTCCGGCGCCGGCCCGAGCAGGGCGTCCACGGCGTTCACGCTGGTGATCGCTACCCAGTCGTACGCGCCGCCGGCCAGGCGCTCGCGGGCGGCGTCGAGTTCCGCCGGGTCCTCGACCGGTGCGCGTTCGATCACCGGGGCCGCGACCGGGTCGAGCCCGCGCTCCCGCAGCAGCGCGACGAGCCCCGCGGCTCGCTCCGGTGCGCGCGCGACCAGCACGACGGGCCGCCGGGCCAGATCGGCGGGGCCGGCCGTTCCCGAGGGTCCGGCCGTAGGGTGGACCGGCTCGGTCACGCCTTCTCCGGCACGGTCGCGCTCAGGGGCGCGAGTCGCTCGGCGCCGTCGGCCAGCAGGTTCTCGGCGACGGCGACGCCCAGGGTCCGGGCGGCGGCGTCGAGGGCCTCGGGTGCGACGTCCGGGGACAGCGGCGTCTCGCCGGTGCGCGACATCTGCTCCGAGCCGTCCACGGCGGCCACGACGGACCGCAGGCGCAGCACCGAGCCGGTCACTGTGGCGTGCGCGCCGACGGGGGCCGCGCAGCCGGCCTCCAGACGGGCCAGCACGGACCGCTCGGCGAGCACCGCGAGGCGGGTCGGCCGGTGGTCGAGCAGGTGGATCGCCTCGGCGAGGTCGGGTGCCACGGGCGGGGCACCGGCGTCGGACACGATGTCGGCGGTGCGCACCTCCACGGCGAGCGCGCCCTGCCCGGGGGCGGGGGAGACGACGTCGACGTCGAGCACCTCGCTGATCACCTCGGTGCGGCCCAGGCGCGAGAGCCCGGCGTACGCGAGGACCACGGCGTCGAGGTCGGCCTCGGGGCCGAGCGCGCGGTTGAGCCGGGTGCCCACGTTGCCGCGGATGTCCACGACGTCGAGGTCCGGCCGGGCGGCGCGGATCTGCGCGGCGCGTCGCGGCGAGCCGGTGCCCACGCGCCCACCGTGCGGCAGCGTCGCGAGGGTCAGGCCGTCGCGTGCGCACAGGGCGTCGCGCGGGTCCTCGCGCTCGGGCGTCACGAAGGTGAGGCCGTCCGCGGGGGTGGTCGGCAGGTCCTTGAGCGAGTGGACGGCGACGTCGCAGCGGCCGTCCAGCAGCGCCTCGCGCAGCGCGGTCACGAAGACGCCGGTGCCGCCCAGGCTCACGAGGCTCCCGGTCTTCACGTCGCCCTCGGTCCGGATGTGCACCAGCTCGACCGGCCGGCCGGTCAGCTCCTCCAGGCGCCTGGCCACCAGACCGCTCTGGGTCGTGGCGAGGGCGCTCGCGCGGGTACCCAGGCGGATCGGCGTGGCGTCGGCCGGGGTGCTTCCTGAGGTGCTGACGGACAGGGGGGTCGGGGTCACCAACCCAGTCTCCACCCGAACCCCCGTCGGGAGGAAACCAGAAGGTGCCCGATGGACGGATTTCACATGGTTGGTGGCGTGCTGTCAGAACCTTGTGCCGGAACGCGCCGTCCGGCCCGCCTGATCAGCCCTTCTCGCCCAGCCGTTCGGCCGTGCGGCCCGCGTGCGCGACGATCGCCGCCAGCCCCGTCCCGGCGATCCAGCCGCCCGTGACGTCGAGGCCGGGCTCGGCCAGGACGACGTCCTCGAACTGCCGGACGGCGGCCCGGTAGGCCGGCGTCGGCGGGGGCAGCGCCCCGTCCCAGCGCTGGTGCAGGCTGTCCCGCACGCGCCCGGTCAGGTCGACGCCGAGCAACGCCGACGCGTCGCGAGCGGCCTCCTGCGTGGTGGGCTCCGGCGTCGGCTCGCCCAGGCGCCCGTAGCTGAGGCGCACCACGTGCGTCCCCGGCCCGACGGCGTCGCGCACCCGGCGGGCGAGCCACGGCCACTTCGCGGTCGCATGGGTCAGCGCCTTGGCGCGGACGGCGCCCGGCGCGGTGCCGGGGGCGACGAGCATCCCCGAACCGCGCGGCGCCGCGTCGAGCGCGGGCGCGTCCAGCAACAGGGTGACGAGCCGGATGTCGGCCCCCCGCTCGGGCCGCGCGGGCGGCTCCAGCGCGGACTGCTGCCCGGCGGCGTTGGCGTCGGTGGCGGCGGCGTTGGCGTCGGCATCGACTTCGGTCGGTTGCACTGAGACCGGTCCGTCAACCGACCGGTCTCGATGCGACCGACCGATCTCAAAGTCAGGCCCCAGGACCAGGGCGAACTCCGGGCGGGTCGCCAGGACCACGCGGGGCGTGCGCAGCGCGCCGCCGTCGGCCGTGCGGACCAGCCAGGCCGGCCCGGCCGTAGCCGCAGCACCACCGCCTGCCGCAGCCGCGGCGCCGCCGCCGGCCTCAGCCGCAGCACCACCGCCGGCCGCAGCCCCGGCGCTCCCGCCGGTGTTGGCCGCGGCGCCCGCGCCGGTGTTGGCCGCAGTGCCCCCGCCGGCCGCAGCCGCGGTGCCCCCGCCGGCGGCGTCCGCAGCGCCAGCACCCGTCCCGGCTCCGCCGTCGACTCGTTCCAGGCCCGTCACCCGGGCGCCGAACCGCACGTCCAGCCGCTCCACCAGGGTGTCGACCAGCGCGTGGACCCCGCCGTCGATCCCGCGCACCGCCGACCCGGGCGGCGCCGCGGCCCGCAGCGACGCGACGGCCCGCGACAAGGACCCGGTCCGCTCGTAGGCGTCCAGCAGCCCGGGGGCGACGGCGGCGACGTCCAGCCGGTCGAGCGGCGCCGAGTGCACGCCGGCCGCGACCGGCGTGACCAGCCGGTCCGCGACCCGCGAGCCGAGCCGCGACCGCGTGAGGGCCCCGAGGTCGGTCGGGTCGACGAGCCGCGCCGGCAGCACCCGGTCGAGCGACGCCCGCAGCACGCCCGGCCAGCCGATCGCGCGGCGCACGTCGGCGGCCCACGGCCGCGAGGGGATGCCCAGGACGCCGGCGGCCGGCAGCGGGAAGGCGCGCCCGGCGGCGTAACCCCAGGCGGAGAGGCCGGCGGGAGCCTCGACGGTCAGTCCGAGCCCGGCGACGAGCCGCTCCACGGCCCCGCCCCGCACCGCGAACGACTCGGCCCCGAGGTCCAGGGGCACGTCGGGCAGCGATCCGAACGACCCGCCCCGGATCGGCCCGCCCGCCCGGTCGGCCGCCTCCAGCACGACGACGCGCAGCCCGCGTTCCGCGAGCGTGTGCGCGGCGACCAGCCCGCCGATCCCGGCCCCGACGACGACGGCGTCGGCCACCTCGACGGCGCGGCTCGCCTCCCCGGCGCGACCCGTCTCGGCACCGCCGTCCCCCGCCGCGCCCGAGGAGGTCACAACGAGTGGACCAGCTCGACCACGCGGGTCAGCACCGTCGGGTCCGTGTCCGGCGGCACGCCGTGACCCAGGTTCACCACGTGCCCGGGCGCCTTGAGCCCGCGTGAGACGACGTCGCGCACGTGCGCCTCCAGCACTTCCCACGGGGCGGCCAGGAGCGCGGGGTCGATGTTCCCCTGCAGCGGGACGCCGGGCAGCAGCGCCGCGGCCTCGTCGAGCGGGGTCCGGTAGTCGATGCCCACGGCGTGGTCGGTCAGGCCCGCGTCGGCCAGGACCTTGCGCATCGCGGGCAGCAGGTGCCCGGTGCCGGTGCCGAAGTGGATGGCGGGCACGCCGGCGTCGGCGACGTACGACAGCGCCCGCGTGGACGACGCGGCGACCCGCGACGTGTAGTCCGCCAGGGACAGCGAGCCGGCCCAGGAGTCGAACAGCTGGACGGCGCTGGCGCCCGCCTCGACCTGCGCCCGGAGGAACGACCCGGTGAGATCGGCGGTCCACGTCACGAGCGCGTCCCACGTCTCGGGGTCGGCGTGCATCAGGGTGCGCGCGGCGAGGTGGTCACGCGACGGGCGGCCCTCCACGAGGTAGGCCGCCAGCGTGAACGGCGCGCCGCCGAACCCGAGGAGCGGCGTCGACCCGAGCTCCGCGACGGTCAGGGCGACGGCCGCCCTGATGGGCTCCAGGGCGGCGTCGTCCAGCGTGCGGGAGGTGAGCCGGGCGACGTCCTCGGCCGTGCGGTAGGGCTGGTCCATGACCGGGCCCACGCCCGCCGTGATGTCCACGCCCACCCCGGCCAGCTTGAGCGGCACCACGATGTCCGAGAAGAAGACGGCGGCGTCGACGCCGTGCCGGCGGACGGGCTGGAGTGTGATCTCGGCCGCGAGCTCGGGCCGCAGGCAGGCCTCCAGCATCCCGGTGCCCCGGCGCACCTCGCGGTACTCGGGCAGGGAGCGGCCGGCCTGCCGCATGAACCAGACGGGCGTGCGACCAGGACGTTCACCCCGGAGCGCCTGCACGAGAGGTGCGGCGGTGGTCCGCCCGTCGGCGAGCGGGTGGGCAGGGGCGATCGTGGTGGACTTCACGCTTCACGATTCTGCCCTGCCCGGCCGTGGTGCATAAAGTTGGAGCACTGTGGTTCTCCTCTCCCTCACCGCCAGCCACCGCGAGCTCGACCTCGACGCGCTGGAGCGCCTGTCCACGGGTTCGTCGTCAGTGGGCCGTGTCGTCGTGGGCACGTGCGGTCCCGTCGCCGGCGCCGTGGTCATCTCCACGTGCAACCGCTTCGAGCTCTACCTCGACGTCGACGCGCCGCTCAGCGGCGACAGCGTGCGGCACGCGACGCGCCACGTGGCGCAGCTCGTGGCCCACGCGTCGGGCGTGACCGGCGACGTCGCCGCGCGCAGCTTCACCGTCCGCACCGGCCCGGAGGTCACCGAGCACCTGTTCGCCGTGGCGTCGGGCCTGGACGCGATGGTCGTGGGCGAGCGCGAGATCGCCGGCCAGGTGAAGCGCTCGCTGGCCATCGCCCGCGAGCAGGAGACCACCTCCAAGACCCTCGAGCTCCTGTTCCAGACGGCGTCGCGCACCTCCAAGCGCGTCGGCACCGAGACGGAGCTCGGTGCGGCAGGCCGCTCCGTCGTCGCCCTCGCGCTGGACCTCGCCGAGACCGAGCTGCCGCCGTGGGACGGCGCGCGCGCCGTGCTGATCGGCACCGGCTCGTACGCGGGTGCCTCGGTCGCGGCCCTGCGGGCCCGCGGCTGCGCGGACATCGGCGTCTTCTCCCAGTCCGGCCGGGCCGCGACCTTCGCCGAGTCGCACGGCGTGCGGCCGGTCGACTCCCTCGTCGAGGCCCTCGCCGACGCCGACATCGTGGTGAGCTGCAGCGGCGCCCGCGGGCGGGCGCTCGCGGCGCGCGCGGAGTCCGACGAGGAGCAGCTCGGCGCCATGGTGGCCGGGAACTTCGGCGGCCAGACGACGCTGCCGCAGGGACTGTCGGGCGACGGCGGCCCCGAGGCGAGCCTGGGCCACGTGCTCGACGCCGCCGCGGTGGTGCGCGCCCGGGAGCGGGCCGCGGAGCGCGCCGGCGACGAGCCGGAGCCCCGCCCGCTCGTGATCCTGGACCTCGCCCTGCACCGCGACGTCGACCCGCGCGTGGCCGACGTCGAGGGCGTGCTGCTCTACGACCTCGCCACCCTGAAGGCGCACGCGCCCGCGGTCGCGCGGGACGTCGTCGCGCACGCGCAGGACATCGTGGACACCGCCGCCCGGCGCTTCGAGGAGACGCGCCTGGGCCGCGAGGCCGACGCCGCCGTCGTCACCCTGCTGGACGAGGCGGAGGTGCGGGTGGTGGCCGAGATCGACGCCGCCGTCGCCCGGCTGACCGACGAGCTCGCGCTGCGCGGCGAGCCCGCCCCCGAGGAGTCCGACGTCGACGTGATCGCCCGCGACGTGCGCAAGCGGGCGCACGCCGAGCTGCACGACCAGATCGTCGCCGTCCGCGCGCGGGCCACCGCCGAGGCACGTGCCGCGGAGGCCGCGCTGGTCCAGGGCGCCGAGGCCCTGACCCTGGAGGCGTCCGCCCAGCGAGACGCCGACCACCCCACACGCCGATAATCAACCGGTGATAATTGTCCGGATAAGCCGGGCGGACTGGTATCTCGGGTCCAAAGCTGTCTTCGTTATCGAATCGTGATCTGGGTGATTTTATTCACCCGGTGGTCCGCACTAGGTTCGGTGGCTCAAGGACCGAACGCGCATTTGCGCATCGAGATGCTGGAGCACCTTTTGAAGCACGCAGCACACAAGAAGAAGACCGCATCGGCGGGCGCGCGGACCATCGCGACCGTCGCCATCGCAACCGCGGCCACGAGCATGGCCGCGCCGGCCATGGCCGCCGAGGCCTCGCCGCTGGACTCCCTCGGGGGCCTCGGCACCACCGCCGAGGGCCTGAAGTCGACCGTCCCGGCCCTGTCGTCGACCTCGATCGACCTCAGCGAGCTGACCGGCTCGCTGCCGGCGACCGACGTCGTCACGGACGTGGTGAAGAAGGCAGAGCTGCCCGCCTCGATCGCCCCCACCACGGCCCTCGCGCCCAACTACGAGCCGGCCCAGTACGTGTCCGGCGCCCTCCAGGGCGCGGCACCCCAGGTCGTCTCCGGTGTCCTCTCCGGCGTGACCGGCGGCTCGGCCGTCTCCGGCGTGACCGGCACCGCCAAGGCGGCGCTGGCGAACGTGCTCGGCGGCGGCGTGGTCGGCACCGCGACCGGTGTCGTCGGCACCGCGACCGGCGTGGTCGGCAACGCGACCGGCGTCGTGCACGGCGTCGCCGGTGGCGCGCTGCAGGGCGACGTCGTGAACGGTGTCGTGGGCGGCGTGGCCGCGGGCGACGTCGTGTCCGGTGCCACGGGCACCGTGGCGGGCGTCGCGGGCGGCACCGTGGACGGCGTGCCGGCCACCGTGGCCGACGTGATCCGCAACGTGCCGAACGTGCTGGGCGGCGTGACCGCTCCGGTCGCCGGCCTCACCGCCAACCTGCCGGGCGTGCTCGGCGGCGTGGGCGGCGTCGTGAACAGCGTCGTCTCGAACGTCCCCGGCGTCGTCGCGAGCGTCCCGGGTCTCGTCGCCAAGGTCACCACCCCGGCCGCCGGTGCGGTCGAGACGGTCGTGGGCGACGTCGCCGTGGACGGCGTCGTCAAGCCGGCCGTGACCGAGGTCGTGCCGGGTGCCGTGGGCACCGTCCAGGGCAGCGTCGTGCCGGGTGTCACCTCGACCGTCGGCAACGTGACCGGCTCCGTGGTCCCGGGTGCCGTGGGCACCGTGACCCGCGACGTGGTGCCGGGTGTCGTCGACGGCGTCGCCAAGCCCGTCGTCGGGGACGTCGTGCTCGGCGGGGTCGTCGGTGACGTCGTCAAGGGCAACGTCGTCGAGGACGTCGTGACGCCGGTCGTCAAGGACACCGTCGTGGACGGCGTGGCCAAGCCGATCGTCAAGGATGTCGTCGTGGACGGTGTCGCCAAGCCCGTCGTGAAGGACGTGGTGGTGGACGGCGTGGCCAAGCCCGCCGTGAAGACCGTGACCGACACCGTCGAGGGTGTCGCCGGCGGTGCCGTGAAGAGCACCGTGGGTGGCGTGACCGGCGCCGTGGACGGCCTGACCGGGGGTGCCGTGAGCGGCCTCACCGGTGGCCTGCTGGGGGGTCTCTCCTGAGCTGATTCCCCCGAGAGGACCCCAGCCTCTTCGGTCTTGACCTTGACGTATGCGGGGTGGAGCGCCTTTGGCGCTCCACCCCGTTTGCGTTCTTCGGCGCTTTGAGAAGGTTCCATTCTTTCGTCCGTTGTTATCGAATCGTTACCATCGCATCTGGTTTTTCCGGTGTACCCCTTTTTCCTGCTATTACCGATCAGGTAACGTGCGAGGCAGCCCGGGTTCCGGGCCGTCGTAGCCGATCAGCTGGAGCAGCTCTCATGAAGCACGCCGCAGTCAAGACCTCGTCCGTCGCCAGGTCCACGGCCACCCGTGTCGTGGCGACGCTCGCGCTCGCCACCGCGGCGACCGCCATCGCCAGCCCGGCGATGGCGCACGAGGGTCGCGGGAACGGCGGGAACGACGGGCGCTCCGCGGACTACGACCGCGGCCACGACCGGGGTCGCGACGGCCACCAGGGCGGCCGCCACTCCGACCAGGCGCCGCGCTCGTACCAGCCGGCCGCCTACACGCAGCCGAACTACGACGTGCCGCAGTACAACGGGTCCCAGGACAAGTCCGACGAGGGCCGCTCCGACGGCAACTGCGGTCGTGGCGGGTCCGAGGGCGGCCGCAACCAGGCGCAGGGCAACCAGGCGCAGGGTCACGAGGCCGGCTGGAGCCACGAGGACCGCGAGAAGGTGCGCGACGCCGTCCGGGAGTACGTCAAGGAGGCGAACGACGCGGCCGCCGAGGCGCAGCCGCAGGTCGAGGCCGAGAAGCCCGCCGCGCCCGCCGAGAAGCCGGCGACCGCCGAGGTGGCGAAGCCTGCCGAGACCGCGACCACGACGACGGTGGCCACCGCCGCCGAGCCGCTGAGCGCCGTCCAGGCGCCGGGCCAGCAGTGGGAGGGCACGCCGGAGGCGGTCGACACCTCCGGTGCCGAGCTCACCGCGTACGTCCCCGGCGAGGGCGCCGCTGCCGAGAGCATCGAGCAGAACGCCTCCACGCTCACCGAGGCCACGCTGGACGCGCCTGTCCGCCTCGCCACGACCGGTGCCGAGGCGACGGCCCTGACGGCGGCGGCCGGCGCCCTGGTCCTCGGCGGCGCGGGCTCGCTCCTGGTCGCCCGCCGCAGCCGCATCCGCGCCTGAGGTTCTTCCCGAGCCGGGCCTGACGAGGCCCCGGGCCCCTCGGCCCGGGCGCCGTCGTCGGCCCGGTCAGGTCCCCCGGCCCCCGCGGGTGCGCCAGCCCGGCGCGTCCGTGCCCCACGCGTGCGCGGGGTACGGGTAGTCGTCGTACCCCGGCAGCACCGGCCGCGCCGCGGTCACGCCCGCGTGCGTCACGGTCACCCCGGGGCCGTCGGCCGGCCCGCTGCCCGACGGCGCCGCGGCGGCCGGGTGCAGCGGGTCCCGTCCCGGCAGGTCCAGCAGCCAGGCCGCGGTGCGGGCGAGCGAGACCGAGACGTCACGGCCGAGCCCGTCGTGGTCCCGCAGGACGAGCGCGTCCACGACGCCCGCCGCGAGCAGGTACCCCGAGGCGTGGTCGAGCGCCTGGGCGGGCAGCGCGCCAGGGGCTCCGTCCCGGCCCTCCAGCAGCGCGATGCCGCTGGCCGCCTGCACTATCGAGTCGAACCCGCGCCGGCCCGCCCACGGCCCCTCGTCGCCCCAGGCGGACACCCGGCCGGTGACCACGCCGGGCGGCACCCGCAGGCCCAGTCCCTCGACCGCGCCCGGCCGGTAGCCGGTCACGAGCACGTCCGCGGAGTCGAGCAGGTCCTGCGCGGTGCGGTGGCCGTGCTCGTCCTTGAGGTTCAGCACGGTGCTGCGCTTGCCCTGCCCCGAGTCGAGGTGCTGCCAGCCGATCTCCGCGGGGTCCGGCGGGTCCACCCGCAGCACGTCCGCGCCCAGCAGGGCCAGCGTGCGCGTGGCCACCGGCCCCGCGATCACCCGCGTCAGGTCGAGCACGCGGACGCCCGCCAGCGGTGCGGCACCGTCCGCCACCGCGCGCGGTATCGGGCCGGCGTCCCGCACCCGTACGCGCACCAGCGGTCCGGACGCGGCGGCGAGGCCCGGCGCCGACTCCCGCCACTCCTGCTCGGTCCGCACGCGCGCCACGATCGCGCCGACGCGGGCGGCCTGGCCCTCCAGGTCGTGCGCCGCGAGGCCGGCGAGGCGCTCGGCGAAGGCGTCCCGGCCGACGTCGTCGGGCAGGGCGACGAGGTCCGTCAGGCGGGAGCGGTGGTGCGGGTAGTTCGCGTGCGTGCGGACCCAGCCGTCGGCCGTGCGGAAAAAACCGGAGAGCGGGGCGAACCCGGGGACGGGCTGCCCGTCGAGCGTGAGGACCCGGTCGGACGCGAAGCCGGCCGCGACCCGCGCGGGGTCGGGCGGGGCCAGGTCTGCCGGCCCGGCGCCGCCGTCCGCCGGCCGTCCGGCCCGCGCGGCCGCCCGCTGCACGGACCGGACGGCGTCGAGCGCGAGGTCCAGCACGGGCAGGTGGGCGGCGAGCCAGGGTTCCACGCTTCCATCATGTCCCGCCCGCACTGCTGCGAAAACATCACCGGCCCGACAGATCTGCCTCCATCCGCGCGGATACACTCGCCGCATGGCCAAGAACCCCTCCTCCGACTTCGTGCTCCGGCCCTTCGAAGGTCTCCCCGGGGAGACCGACTGGGTGTCGATGCGCGAGATCGTCCCGTCGGCGACCGCAACCGCTCGCACCACCGCCGAGTACGGCTCCCGCGACGTCACGGTCGTGACGCTCCTGCCGGGCGCCTGGACGGCGCTGCACCGGGCCGACGGCACGCTGCTGCTCGCGGTGCAGGGCATCGTCGGCTCGGGCGACGTGAGCCGCGACCTCGCGGCCGCCCTGCTGGACGCGATGGAGCTGGAGCCGGGCACGGCCGTCGAGTCGGTCGAGCTGCCGGGCGAGGGCCCGCGCCTGCAGGACGTGCTCGACCTGAGCGTCCCGTTCGAGGTCACCGTGCACGACACGTTCGACTACTGGCTCGACCCGAGCGCCGACCTCACGCCGGACCTCAAGCAGAGCCTGGAGGACGCCGCCGACGGTGCGATCCCCACCGTCAAGGTGTCGTCGGTCGAGTCGGCCTACTGGTGCAGCATGTCGCGCGAGTTCCTCCGCTGGGCCCGTCCGGAGCCCGAGGACGACGTGATCGACGCGATCTCCCGGCTGCACGCAAAGCGGGAGTCAGGGCTCGCGGGTGGAAGGTTCGTGGGAGCGTTTCGCGCGTCCGGCCTGGTGGTCCCGGTCTGGGAGCTGCCGAGGGGGACCCAGGCCGAGGACCTGGAGGGCCCGGTCACGGAGCTGGGCGAGAAGCTCGCGAAAGCACTTTCCATCAAGGAGCCGCTTGATGCGAACGAGCGACGCGCAAGAGCAGGTATCGTCTCTCGGCAGGTCACCCTGCGCTAGACCGGACGCCCCGGCCGGTCCTGCGCGAGCGACCCGGAACGCTAGGGCAGTCACCGCGGATCGCCACGAGCGACCCTGGTTTCGGCAACTAGCGGACCAAGGGAGTAGGATTCCAGGGGTAAACCTTTGCACTCACCAAGCAAAGGGCTATCCGAACACCCACCAAGGCAAATCGACGCTTCAGGCAGGACAGGTGTGAACGCTCTCCCGGTCGCGAAGACCACGCGTCCCGGCAATGCACAGGCAGGCAAGAACGTCCAGCGGGTGGCGGCGATCATCCCCGCCAAGGACGAGGCCGAGCGCATTGCCGCTACCGTGCGCTCTGCGCGTGCGATCCCACACGTCGACCTCGTGCTCGTGGTCGACGACGGCTCCGAGGACGACACGCAGCACGTCGCGCGTGCCGCCGGCGCCGTCGTCGTGCGCCACTCCCACAACCGCGGCAAGGCCGCCGCGATGGAGACCGGCGCCGCGGTGGTGGCCATGCGCGACGCCGACGGGCGCCCCCCGCGCCTGCTCATGTTCATCGACGGTGACCTCGGCGACACCGCCGTGAACACCGCGCCCCTGGTGCGCCCCGTCCGCGAGGGCGTGGCCGACCTCGCGATCGCCCTGCTGCCCAAGCAGGCCGGCGCGGGCGGCCGCGGCGTCGTCGTCGGCGCGTCCCGCCGGGCGATCGAGGCGATGACGGGCTGGAGCCCGTCGCAGCCGCTGTCCGGCATGCGCTGCCTCACCCGTGAGGCCTTCGAGGCCGCCACGCCGCTCGCCCGCGGCTGGGGCGTCGAGACGGGCATGACGATCGACCTGCTGCGCAAGGGGTACGTCGCCGTCGAGGTGCCGTGCGACCTCAAGCACCGGGCGTCCGCCAACGACCTCAAGGGCCAGATCCACCGGGCGGCCCAGTACCGCGACGTCCTGCTCGCCGTGAACGCCCGCAAGATGCGCGGCGCGGTGGACGCCGTGCGGCACGCGGGCTCGAACGTCCGCAGCTGATCGGCCCCCAGGCAGGACCCGTACTCTGACCCCATGGAGTGGCAGGCCTGGCTCGGGATCGTCGCGATCGGCATCGGCGTACTGGTCCTTGCGGTAGCCGTCGGTGCCTGGTCGCAGCAGGCCTGGATGCGGCGTCGGGACGGACGGCGGGCGGTCCCGCAGAGCGTGCAGGCGGCGCTCCGGGTCGCCGTCGTCGTGAACCCCTCCAAGCTGCACGCGGGCGCGCTGCCCGGCCTGGTGCGCGCGCACTGCGAGGCGCACGGCCTGCCGGAGCCCCTCTGGTACGAGACGACGATCGACGACCCGGGCAAGGGCCAGGCCCGCCAGGCGCTGGCCGACGGCGCGGACATCGTGATCGCGGCCGGCGGCGACGGGACCGTGCGTGCCGTCGCCGAGTCGATGGTGGGCACGGGCAAGCCGATGGGCGTGCTGCCGGTCGGCACGGGCAACCTGCTGGCGCGCAACCTCGAGCTGCCGCTGACCGGCGTAGGCGAGGCCCTCGACGTGATCCTGAACGGCCGCACCCGGGCCATCGACGTGGGCTGGCTGCGGGTCGTGCAGTTCGCGGACACCCCGCGCAACGACGAGCACCCCAACCAGCCCGACCACGAGCCCGACACGGAGCGCGAGCACATCTTCCTGGTCATCGCGGGCCTGGGGTTCGACGCCGCGATGGTCGCGACCGCCGACTCCGACCTGAAGAAGAAGGTGGGCTGGGTCGCCTACTTCGTCGCGGGGCTGTCCCACATGCAGGCCCGGCGCATGCGCGCCACCCTGCAGCTCGACGGTCACCCGCCCGTGGACGCCCGCGCCCGCTCGATCATGGTGGGCAACTGCGGCATGCTCCCCGGCGGCGTCACCCTGCTGCCCGATGCCGTGCTCGACGACGGTGTGCTGGACGTCGCGGCCGTCGACGTGCGCGGCGGGGTGCTCGGCTGGGCCCAGCTGACCCTCGAGATCGCCATGCAGGGGGTGGGGGTGCGCAACGAGCTGCCGGAGAAGCTCGGCCGCATCGACCACACCAAGGCCCGCCGCGCGCGCATCCGCGTGCCGGCCGGCGAGGAGGCCCAGGTGGACGGCGACCCGCTGGGGCGCGCGGTCGAGATCGACGTGCACGTGGAGGCAGGCGCACTGCTCGTCCGCGCGCCCTGACCGGGCGGGCGGCGTCCGGGTCGGGTCAGGAGCTCGAGCTGGGCACGGAGCTCGAGCTCGGCACGGTGCCGGCGGCGGAGCTCTCGCTCGAGCCGGTGATGCTGCGGAGCTGTCCCAGGGCGACGAGCGGTACCGCGGCGAACAGCATCTGCGTGGCGATCCGGATGCCGTAGTCGTTGACGAGGCCGCCGGCGATAGCGGCGAGCACCAGGCTGACGAGCGCCGGGCGCAGGAGCGGCCACTTCGTGGAGAGGTCCTCCAGCCACCCCGCACGGACCCGGGAGCCGTGGTGCAGGGCCAGGGCGATCCACACCAGGATTACGAGCGTGAGCCACGCCGTCGGCCCGGCGAGGAGCGACGCGAACGCGTAGCCCGCCTTGCGCAGCAGGGTCTCGACGGCGGTCCCGTCCACCACCTGCTGCACGAACGTCCCCAGGTGCGTGCGCTGCTCCTCCGGGCGCATCCAGTCGAGGACGCCCACCGCGCCCACCAGCACGAAGCCGACGACCGTCGTCAGGAGCAGCCGGCTCCACGTGACCCGCGCGCCCAGGGCGGCGAGGGCGACGATGGCGAAGACCGGGAGCAGGACGAGCGCGCCGCCGACGTCGGCCCCGAGGGTGGGCCACAGGTCCACGACGGTGGCGATGCCGCCGATGAGGACCACGGTGACCGCACCCGCGACCTTGCCCCACCTGCGGGTGACGAGGGTCGCGAGCCCCGCGGCGGCGAGGACGGCGGCCACGACGTACACCGAGTACGTCGGGTTCCCGAAGCCGTAGTAGCGGCCGCCCAGGGTCGGCGCCGCGCCCAGCGGGCTCGCCCGGTGCAGCGGCGTGCCGACCAGGGCGTCCACGGTGAGGAGTACGAACGTGAAGGTCGCGACGAGCGTCGGGGCGAACCAGACCGGGCGCCGTGGCGCCAGGGCGCCGAGCCCGGCGACCAGGGTCGTCAGGCCGATCCACGTCAGCCAGAGCCCGATCGACGGGTGCGCCTCCCACTCCCACCACGGGACCGCCCCGACCATGAAGATGGCCGCGGGGGCCGCCGCGCACCAGAGCAGCGTCATCTCCAGCACCCGCCGCCAGGCGACCGACGACCCGCTGCCCGGTGCCGAGCCAGACCGTGGCAGGACGAGCACGATGACGCAGAGCGCCGCGAGGGACAGCCCCGTGGTGATGCTTGTCATCACGCCGCTGGAGCCGCGCAGCGTGTGGTCGCGGATGCTCAGGGAGGCGAGCTGGTCGACCGTCTCCTCGGACGACGCCGGCCGCTCGCTGCCCACGGCGATCGACGCCCCGGTGAAGTCGGCGGGGATGGGGGCGCCGGCCGTGCGCACCAGGGTGGTCGGCACGTCGAGGAGCCGGAAGACGCCGAGCCAGTGCGTGGCGCCCGACGTGAGGTACGCGCGGCTGTCCCCTGCCTGGTCGGGCTCGCGGACGAGGCTGAACCCCAGGCTGCGCCGCCCGGGGGCGGGGTTCCCGACGTCCGCGACGAGCACTGAGGCGTCGGCCGGGGCCGCGTCGATGATGTCGCCGACCCGTTGGTCGAGCGCACGGAGGGCCTCGTCCCGTTCGGCGCCCTCGGTGGTCGCCGCGTCCGGGATCGGGACCCGGGTCGCGTCCGCCGTCGGGTCGCGGTGGTACGGCACGCTGCCGGCGTCCACCACGGTGAGCGGGCAGGCGAAGGCGTCGGCCGGATCCGCCTCGGCTGCATCGGCCGACCGGTAGCGGTCGACGGTGCCGTCACGGCCGGCGAGCGCGAGGGCTGCCCCCGGCCCGATCGCCGTCGCGCACTCCCCGGTCGTCGCCAGCGCAGCCCCGAGGGTGCCCGGGTGAGGGCGGAACTCCGAGCCGCTCTGCAGCGAGACCAGCTCGTCCCAGCCGTCCAGGCGGGCGCCGTCCTGCTCCGGGGTCACGCCCCAGTCGGCGCACTGCCACACGTCGTCGACGTAGTCTCCGGTGGCCGTCGTGCGCCCGGCGGACAGGCTGAGCCACCCCGCGGCCGGGCAGGAGGCGGAGGTCGACGTGACCGCCGGGGTGCTGCCACCCGCGGGCGCTCCCGCGTCGAGGAGGCCCCACAGGTTGGGTGTGGTCTCCGGCCGGATGTCCTGCCACCGCAGGCCCTCGGTGCCCACCACCACGACCGGGGAACCGGCGGTCAGGACGGGCGTACCGCCGTCGGACACGTCGCCGGCGCGGGGGCCCGGCAGGCCGAGGGCTGCGAACGTACCTACCAGTGTCAGTACTGCCAGGGCGATCGCGGTGAGAGAGCGGACAGGAAATATCACCTCGTTAGCCTAAGCCGAGCAGGACCGCGCGCCCGGCAGGAGGGGTCCGATCGCGGGTGATGCCCGCCGGTGTCACCCGCGCGTGCCCTCCTGGCGGTGATGCGCCTCACTCGCGCCGAGGTCGAGCATCTGGTCGACCAGCCTGATCGCCGACTCGCCCAGCCGCAGGAACGCCGACCCGTGCGGGGTGGCCACGAAGCGCCCCTCGCGCCGGTTGAACAGGGTGACCCCCAGCTTTCGCTCGACGGTGTTGAGGTGGTTGCTGACCGCCGAGACGGAGAGGCCGAGGGCCTGCGCGGCCGCCGTCACGGTGCCGAACCGGTCGACCGCGACGATCGAACGGATCTGCGCTATGGAGACGATGCGTATCACCTGCGACTTCTTCTGGGGTGCCGCAAAACCTAACACGCGATACGGCAACTGCTGGCGAAAAACTCCATGAATCGTGGAACTTTGCCGAGTATTGTCGACGCGCCGTTCGGACCCATCTAGCGTCCTTCGTGAGCATGGCTTGGTGCTTTGCTCAATATGTCCTCATATGAGTGGAGGAATGTGCAATGGGTAGATGGCTGCGGAACATGACTGTGGTGGTGGCGGTGACCGTGGGTCTGGTCGGCGCCGGGACCGGCGCCTATGCGCTCCAGAAATGGGGAACGATCAATGCCATGGACGGAAATACCCGTCTGGGCAGCGCGTACGGCACCGCGTACTTCGACGACTCGACGGGCGACAGGTGGTATTTCAAGTCGCACTACACCGATCGCCGGGACAACGGGAACGGGGTCTACACCAACACGGCCTGGTACTTCAACGGGAGCTACTGCTACCCGGCCGGTGAGGGCTCGGTGGGCTGCACCGCCGGCTGGTACGGCGACGGCGCCACCAACACGGCCGTGACCAGCGCCAGCCGGACCGGCTACTCCGGCAAGGCGCTCAAGGGGACGGCCGAGTCGATCCGGGGCGGTATCCGGGTCTGCCAGTCCGACGCGTTCGCGGACACGTGCAGCCATCGCACATTCCGGGGCATGAGCTACCGGAACTAGCTCACCGGAATCACCGGACCGGAGGCACAAGGGCCCATCGGCGCAGTGCGCGCCGA
>NZ_JBHVEG010000120.1:0-19810 GCF_042802395.1 Promicromonospora sp. NPDC057488 | reverse complement strand
GCACTGAGACCGGTCCATCGCTGGACCGATCTCAGTGCAACCGACCGAACTCAGGTCAGGCCCGGCGCGCCAGCCTCGCACACAGCGCGAACGCCCCCAGCGTGGGCGCCGCCAGCGCGACCGCCGCACCCGTGAAGCCGCCGGCCGCCAGCCCCGCGCCGCCCAGGAGCGCCCCGGCGAACACCCCGAGGCTCATCCCGGCCGCGTTCACGGCGAACGCCGTCGGGGCGACCGTCCCGGCGGTCCGGGCGAGTGCCGTGGTCAGCGCCGCCGCGACGACAGCGTGGCAGAACGCCAGCACCGCCGTCGCCCCGAGCGCCACCGCCAGGTTGCCCGCGTGGAAGACGGCGAGCACGGCCGCCGTCGCGCCGCCCAGCCCGAGCAGCAGCACGGTGCGGTTCGGCGCGGCTCCCGCGCCGGTCGTCGTCGCCGGCCGCGCCAGCCACCGGCCCGCCAGCCACCGGCCCGCCAGCCACCGGCCCGCCAGGTAGTTGCCCACGAAGAACGCCGCCCCGCTCAGCGTCCAGACCAGCGTGAACACCGGCCCCTCGACGTCGAGCGCACGGGCGTAGTACAGGGCCAGGAACGACAGGTACCCCATGAACGACGCCGTCCGCAGGAACGCGACGGCGATCAGCCGCAGCAGGTCGGGCCGGGCCAGCAGCGCGCGGTAGGCGTCCAGGTAGGCCCACGTCCCCGGCCCGGCCCCGGCCCCGTCGCCGTCCGCCGACGACGCCGGCACCGCCGCCGACACCCCCGCCGGCCGCAGCCAGAAGCTGACCCCCAGCGCCGCGCTCAGCACCGCCGTCGCCCACATGGCGCCCGCCCAGCCCTGCCACCACGCGAGCGCCCCGATCACCGGGCCGCTCAGCACGGCCGCCAGGGACTGCGTGGCCGTCACGAGCGTCGCGGCCCGCCCGGCCACGGCGCCGTCGGCGAAGGCGGACGTCGCCGCCGTGAGCAGGGCGGGTGTCAGCAGCGCGGTCGCGACGCCGGTGCCGAGGCAGAACGCCACCAGCGCGGGGAGGCCGCCCGCGGTGGCGACCGTGCTGGTCCCGGCCAGGACGCCGAGGGCCACCGCGGCGAGCCGGTCCGTGGACCAGCGGGACAGCAGCGGCGCGGCCACCAGCCCGGCGATCAGCGCCGTCACGCCGCCGAGGCCGCGCAGACCGCTCGCGGTCCCGGCGTCGACCCCGGCCTCGGCGGCGATCGTCACGACGAACGTGGAGTAGATCGTGAACGGGAACAGGCCCAGGACGGCGGCCAGGAGCACCCGCCACAGCCGCCCGGCCAGCGCGAGGTCGCCGGGCCCGGCCAGGCCCACGCCCCGCGGGTCGGCCCGCGTCGTCCGCCCCGGGACCCTACGAAGACTGGGCACGGTCGCTGAGGTACTCGGCGAACTTCTCGAGCCCGTCGATGTTGCGCGGCCCGGAGATGCCCTCGTTGTAGTCGAGCACGAAGAAGGCGTCGTCCACCACGGCGGGCAGCTTGGCCGTGGTCGGGTTGGTGCGCAGGAACTCGATCTTCTCCTCGGCGGGGGCATCGCCGTAGTCGAGGATGACGATCACCTCGGGCGCCGCGCTCACCACGGCCTCCCAGCCCACCTCGGTCCACCGCTCCTCCAGGTCGCCGAAGACGTTCTCGCCCCCGGCGAACCGGATGATGTCGTTCGGCGGCACCTGGTTGCCCGCGGTGAAGGGCCGGTCGGTCCCGGAGTCGTAGAGGAACACCGGCACGGGTTCGCCCTGCGGCGCCGCCGCCTCGACGGCCGCGACCCGCTCGCGGTAGCCCGCGACCAGGTCTGCGGCCCGGTCCTCGACGCCGAAGATCTGGCCCAGGCGTTCCAGGTCCGCGTACAGGCCCTCGAACGGCTCGACCCGCTCCGCGAAGCCGGGGTAGTTGTAGCAGGACTCGGTGTGCATGAAGCTCTGGATCCCGAGGGTGTCGAGGATCGCGGGCGTGATCCCGCGCGCGTCCGAGAACCCCGAGTTCCAGCCGGCCACCACGAGGTCGGCCTCGGCCTCGACCACGAGCTCCCGGTTCAGGAGGTCGTCGCTGAGGAATTCGACCTGCGCGTAGTCCTCGGCCCACGGGGACTCGGTGACGGGCGGGTTCGCGGGCGGCATCACGTAGCCGTGCACGTGCTCGGTCAGCCCGAGCGCGAACATCTTGTCGGCGCTGCCGCCCTCGTAGACGACGGCGCGCTGCGGCGTCGTGTAGTCGACGGCCTCGCCGCACCGCTGGACGGTGACCGTCTCGGCGGCGGGGGAGTCCTCGACCGTGGCGCCGCACCCGGCGAGCGCGAGGGCGCCCATCGCCGGGAGCAGCGCGACCGCGCTGCGGCGGGTGCGTGGGGACGGGTTCATGGGGTGGTGGTCCTTTCCGGGGTGGCCTGCGAGGTGTCCGTCGCGGTCCCCGGCGGTGTGGCCGGGCCGTCGACGGCGAAGAGGATCTGGGGTGCGCCGGTCAGCGGGTGGTCGACGACGACAGCGTCGACCTCGAAGGCCGCGCGGATCAGCTCGGGCGTGAGCACCTCCCGCGGGGAGCCGGCCGCGACCAGCCGCCCCTGGGCGAGCACGCCCACGCGGTCGCACACCGCGGCGGCGAGGTTGAGGTCGTGCAGCACGACGACGGCGGTGACGCCCAGCGACCGCACCAGGCGCAGGAGCTGGATCTGGTGCCGCACGTCGAGGTGGTTGGTCGGCTCGTCGAGCACCAGCACGGCGGGCTCCTGGACCAGCGCGCGGGCGACCAGCACGCGCTGCCGCTCGCCGCCGGAGAGCTGGAGCACGCCGCGGTCGGCGAGGTGCGCGACGTCGACGTCGGCCATGGCCTGCTCGCACAGCGCCTCCTCGCGCGCGGTGAGCCGCGCGTTGCCGCGCTGGTGCGGCGTGCGGCCGAGCGCGACGAGCTCGCGCACCGTGAAGTCGAGGTCCGAGCCGCCGTCCTGGGCGAGCGCCGAGACCCGCTGCGCGCTGCTGCGCGGCGAGAGCGTGGCGAGGTCGTCGTCGCCCACCCGGACGACGCCCGAGCTCGGGCGCAGCGCGCGGTACAGGCAGCGCAGGGCGGTCGACTTGCCGGAGCCGTTGGGCCCGAGCAGCCCCACGACCTGCCCGCTGGGGGCCTCCAGGTCGAGCGCGTGCACGATGGCGCGCCCGCCGAGCTCGACCGAGACGGACTCGAACCGGACCTCCATCAGCGACCCCCGAAGACGTAGGTGCGCCGCCGCATCAGGGCGACGAACACGGGCACGCCGATCACGGCCGTGAGCACGCCGAGCGGCAGCTCGCGCGGCGCCGCGACCACCCGCGCGAACAGGTCGACCCAGACCATGGCCACGGCGCCGACCAGCGGCGCGACCAGCAGGACCCGGCGGTGCACCGCCCCGACGAGCATCCGCGTGATGTGCGGCACCACGAGCCCGACGAAGCCGATCGATCCGCTGGCCGCGACCATCGCGCCGGTCATGCCCGCGGTCACGAGGAACAGCGTCCGGCGGGTCCGGGCGCCGTCGACGCCGAGACTCGCGGCGGTCTCGTCGCCGAGCGTCATGACGTCGAGCGACCGGCCGGACCGGTGCAGCACCACGAGCCCCGCCAGCACGACGCCGGCCACGAGCGGCACCGTGCCCCAGGTCGCGGCGCCGAAGCTGCCCATCGACCAGAACAGCACCGTGCTGGTCGACTCCGAGCTGGGCACCAGGTAGACGAGCAGGCTCATCACGGCCTGGAAGCCGAACGACAGCGCGACGCCGGTGAGCACCAGCCGCAGCGGCGTGACGCCCGAGCCGCCGTGCGCCAGGCCGTAGACGATCGCGGTGGCCGCGATCGCCGCGAGGAACGCGCCGGCGGAGACCGCGTAGATGCCCAGGCCCGCGAGCCCGCCGACGAGGCTCACCGTGACCGCCCCGACGGAGGCGCCGGAGGAGACGCCCAGCACGAACGGGTCCGCCAGCGCGTTGCGGACGATCGCCTGCATGGCGACGCCGACCGCCCCGAGCCCGGCGCCGACGACGGCGGCGAGCAGCACGCGCGGCGTCCGGATCTGCCAGATGATCTGGTACGTCGGCACGTCCTGCGCGCTGATCCCGCCGCCGGTCAGGGCCGCCCACAGCAGGCGGGCGGTCTCGGCGGCGGGGATGACGGCGGACCCCAGCCCGATCGCCAGGAACAGCGAGCAGACCAGGGCCGCGGTCAGCGCACCGGCGAGCCACCACGGCGTCCGGCTTCTCGGGTCCACGATCACGTCGCGGACGATAACGGTTCTCATTACCGTCTGGCAAGGTAAGTACCAGACTTCCCTTTTGCGTGCGGCGACCCATATCCTGGCGACCGTCTTGTGACTGTCACGAGGGGGAACAGGCCGATGAACGCACCCGACGCCGGACGGGGGACCGCGCGCGGAGTGCGCGGCGTCCTCGCGGCGTCGGCGGCGACCCTCGTGGCCCTCGCCTCGCACCTCGCCGGCGGCGGGGACCTCCCGAGCTGGCTCGGCGTCCTCGTGCCCTGGGTGCTCTCGCTACCCGTCTGCACGGCGCTGGTCGCCCGCCGGCTCTCGCTGCCGCGCCTGTCGCTCTCGGTCGCGGCCAGCCAGCTCCTGTTCCACCTGCTGTTCCAGCTCGGCACCCCGGCCGGAACGCTCCAGGCCGCGAACCCGGGGACGCACGGCGCGCACGGGGACATGGCCCCGCTGACGACGTCCGGGATGCCCATGCAGGCCGAGCTGATGCACGGCGGCCCGCAGATGTGGCTCTGGCACGGCCTCGCGGCGGCGGTCACCGTGATCGTCCTGCACCGCGGGGAGCTGCTGCTGCGGCGCCTGCGCGAGCTCGGCGGCCGCATGGCGGCCTGGCTCCTGCGCGGCTGGGCCGTCGCCGGCCACGCGCTCACCTTCGTCGCGCCCGCCCGCTCCCGGGTGCGCGCCGAGACCTTCCGCCCGCTCCACCCGGGGCCGCGGATCACCCCCCTCCTCCGCAGGGGGCCTCCCGCACCGCACGCGGTCTGAGCTCTGCCCCACGGGCGCACGTGTGCCCGTGGGCTGTTCCGTGCTGGCCCGCGGGGTTCCGCCCTGCGTAGCGAGCGGGGACGCGTGCGTCCCCGTGTGTGTGCCGACGTCGATCCCTGACGTCCGAGGAGAGGTCCCTTCATGCCCCGAACCCGTCCCCTCGTGGCCGGGACGGCGGTGGCCGTCGTCGCGCTGCTCGCGACCGCGGCCCCCGCGTCCGCCCACGACAAGCTGGTCTCCAGCGATCCGGCGTCCGACCAGACGCTGCGGGAGGCACCGGCCACGGTGTCCCTGACCTACTCCGCCGATGTCCTGGACATGGGCGCCGCCGTCGTCGTGACCGACGGCGACGGCACCGACTGGGTGTCCGACGCGCCCGCGATCGACGGGGCGACCGTGACGGCCGTCCTGGACGCGGACATGCCGGACGGCGGCTACGAGATCCGCTGGCGGGTCGTGTCCTCGGACGGGCACCCCATCACGGGGATCGTCCCGTTCGCCGTCGGGGACGGCGAGGAGCCGGGGGCGGGGGACGACGTCGCGGCGGCTGAACCGGAGGCGTCCGAACCCGCGACCGAAGCAGCCACACCGAACAGCTCGCAGAACCAGACCGCACAGGAGGACGAGGGGCCCTGGCGGGTCCTCCTCGTCGGTGCGGGCGGGGCCGCCCTCGCGGCGGCCCTGTTCGCGCTGGTCCATTTTCTCCGCCGCCGCAGCGATGCGAGCGGCCCCGGCGACGACGGGGACACCCCCGACGCGCCGGGAACGAAGTGAGAGGTACTTCTGTGTTCACACTTACGAAGCGCAACACCGCCCGGCTCGCCCTCGCCCTGGCGGCCGCGCTGGCCCTCGCCGGCTGCACCGCCGCGGGCGCGTCCGACGACGCCGCGGCGGCCCCGGCCGGCGAGGCCGTGACCGTCACCGACGGCTGGGTCAAGGCCGCCGGCTCCGGGATGTCCGCCGCGTTCGGCGGGCTCACCAACGCGGGCACCCAGGACGTCACCGTCGTCTCCGCGACGACGGAGGCGTCCCCGATGCTCGAGCTCCACGAGACGGTGGAGAACGAGACCGGCGAGCTGATCATGCGGGAGATCGACGGCGGGTTCGTCATCCCCGCCGGCCAGACGCTGGACCTCGAACCCGGCGGCAGCCACATCATGCTGATGGGCCTCGCCCACCCGCTGGAGGCGGGTGAGGAGGTCACGTTCACGCTCACCTTCTCCGACGCCTCCACCTTCGAGTTCACGGCGCCCGTCAAGGACTACTCCGGGGCGAACGAGAACTATGACCCCTCCTGACCACGGCGCACGCGCCCCTCGGTCGGGGTCGACCCGGCGGCAGTTCCTCCTCGGGGGAGCTGTCGCCGGCGTCGGCGCGGCCGCGGCCATCGGCGCCGACACCGCCCTGAACGCCGCCGCGCAGGAGGCGCCCCCGGCCCCGCTCCACGGCGAGCAGACCGTCCCGTTCCACGGGGAACACCAGGCCGGGATCGACACCGCCGCCCAGGCGCACGGGCTCTTCGTCGCGCTCGACCTGCACGAGAACGCCGACCGCGCCGACCTGACCCGCATGATGCGCATCCTCACCGACGACGCCGCCCGGCTCACCCAGGGCGCCCCGGCGCTCGCGGACTCCGAGCCGGAGCTGGCGGCGTCCCCGGCCCGGCTCACCGTGACGTTCGGGTTCGGCCCGCGGTTCGTCGAGCGGGCCGGCGGCGCCCGGCCGGGCTGGCTGGGGCCGCTCCCGGCGTTCGGGATCGACCGGCTGGAACCCGGGCTCGGCGACGGCGACCTGCTGCTCCAGGTCGCGGCCGACGACCCGCTGACCGTCGCCCACGCCTCGCGCATGCTGCTGAAGGACACCCGCAGCTTCGCCTCGGTGCGCTGGACCCAGCAGGGGTTCCGGCGCGCGCACGGCACCGTCGCGCCCGGCACCACCATGCGGAACCTGTTCGGCCAGGTCGACGGGACCACCAACCCGGCCCCCGGCACCGCCGACTTCGACCGCGTCGTGTGGGCCACCGCCGGCTGGCTCGCCGGCGGCACCGGCATGGTGGTGCGCCGCATCCAGATGAATCTCGACAAGTGGGACGAGCTCGACCGCGGCGGACGGGAGCAGTCCGTGGGTCGGTACCTGGCCGACGGCGCGCCCCTGACCGGCACCGACGAGTTCGACGAGCCCGACTTCGAGGCCACCACCGCCATCGGGTTCCCCGTGATCCCCGAGTTCTCGCACCTGCGCCGGGCGCGCAGCGAGAACCCGGAGGAGCGGATCTTCCGGCGGGCCTACAACTACGACGACGGCGGCGCCGGGGCCGAGGTCTCCGACGCCGGCCTGATCTTCGTGTCCTTCCAGGCGGACGTCGACAGACAGTTCGTCCCGCTCCAGAGCCGCCTGGACCAGCTCGACCTGCTCAACGAATGGACCGTCCCCATCGGTTCGGCCGTCTTCGCCATCCCACCCGGGTGCCGCGAGGGCGGATTCATCGGCGAATCCCTCCTCACCTGAAAGCAGGCCTCATGACCGACACCCTCACCGGTTCGACCTCCGAGCTACCCGCCGAGGTCGACCCGTCACCACCACCCGCGCGCAGGACGCCGTGGTTCGGCCCGCTGCTGCGCCGGCTGCACTTCTACGCCGGCCTGCTCGTGGGGCCGTTCATCCTGGTCGCCGCCACCAGCGGCGCCCTCTACGCGCTCGCCCCGTCCATCGAACAGGTGGTCTACGACCAGGAGCTGCACGCCCCGGCCGGCACCACGGCCCTGAGCCTGGGCGAGCAGATCGAGGTCGCCCAGACCCAGGTGGACGCCGACGCCGTGCTCACCGCCGTCCGCCCCGCACCGGAACCGGGGGACACCACCCGGGTCATGTTCGGCGAGGGCGGGCTCGGGCCCAGCGAGTCCCGGGCGATCTTCGTGGACCCCGCCACCGGCGAGGTGCGCGGCGACCTCACGGTGTACGGGTCCAGCGGCGCGCTGCCGCTGCGCACCTGGATCTCGAACCTGCACCGCAGCCTGCACCTCGGCGACCCCGGGCGGCTGTACAGCGAGCTCGCGGCGTCCTGGCTCGGGATCGTCGCGGTGGCCGGGCTGATCCTGTGGATCAACCGGCTGCGCGCGTCCCGGCGGGCCGCCGGCGTCGTCCGCCCGAAGCGGCGGGTCACCGGGTACCGGCGGCTGCTGTCCTGGCACACCGCCGTGGGCGCGTTCGTGGTGCTCGGCGCGCTGTTCCTGTCGGCCACCGGCATCACCTGGTCGCAGCACGGGGGCGGCAACGTCGGGGAGCTGCGCACCACCATGGGGTGGACCACGCCCGCCCTGGACACCCGCCTGAGCGGCGACGCGCCCGCCGGGGGCGACGAGCACGCCGGGCACGGCGCGGCGTCGTCGGACGAGGGGCAGGAGGCGACCGGGGTGGCGAACCCTGCCACGTTCGACGGCGTGCTCGCGATCGCGCAGGGCATCAACGTCAACACCGGCGAGGTGGAGATCAAGCCGCCCGCCGAGCCCGGCATGGCGTGGACCGTCCAGGAGAACAAGAGCGACGTGCCCACGGAGGCCGACGCCGTGGCCGTCGACGGGACCACCATGCAGGTGGTGCACCGGACCGACTTCTCGGAGTTCCCGCTCCCGGCCAAGCTCACCACCTGGGGCATCGACCTCCACATGGGCCTGCTGTTCGGCCTGGCCAACCAGCTCGTGCTGTTCGTGCTCGCGCTGGGCATCGGTTCGATGGTCGTGCTCGGCTACCTCATGTGGTGGAAGCGCCGGCCCACCCGCGAGCCGCGCGGGATCGGCGGCCCGGCCCCGGTGCGCGGGGCGCTCCAGGGCGCACCGTGGTGGGGGCTCGCGGCGGTCGCCGCCGTGGCGATCACCGTCGGCACGTTCCTGCCGCTGGTCGGCTACACCCTCGTGGCGTTCGTCCTGGTGGACGTCGTCGTGGGGCTGGTCCAGGCCCGGCGCGACCGGACGGGGGTCAGCGCCACGCCCTGAGCTCGAACCCGGCGTCGGCGACCGCGGCCTCGATCTCGGCGCGGTCGACCGGCGCCAGGGCCTGGAACGTGACCCGGCCGCTGGCGGCGTCCAGCCGGACCCGCCAGACGCCGGGCACGGCCGACAGCTCGGTGAAGAGCGCGCGGTGACAGTGCTCGCAGGTTCCGGTGTTCACGTACAGCTCGATGGTGCGCACCGGAACCACCCCCGCTCCCCGTCCCGGGAACCCTACAACATCTCTACATGATGTGGTACTGTCAGCGGCTGTCCGGTCGCTGTAACTTCTCGGGACGCGGGGGCGCCAGTGACGTCGGACCCGGCCGTGCAGTGGGCCACGACGGCCCTCTTCGGCGCGCTGACCGCGTACTCCCTCTGGCGGCTGGTCACCGCGCGCCGCCTCCTCGCCGGAACGAGCCACCTGTTCCACCTCGGCATGAACCTCGTGATGGTCGCGATGGTCTGGCCCTGGTGGGCCCGGCTGCCCACGCTGCCCCAGGTCGCATTCTTCGCCGTCGGGGCCGCATTCTTCGCGGCCGCGGCGGGGTGGTTCGCGCTGGACGGGCGCCGGGCCGGTCATCACCGCAGCGCCCGGTGCCAGGCGACGAACGCCGTCACGATGCTCGCGATGGTGTGGATGCTCGCGGTGATGACGCGGCATGCCGACGGCGTCGGCGCCGGTGCCGCCAGGGTCGCTGCCGGTGCGGGTCACTCCGCCCATGCCGCGGCGGCTGTGTCATCGGATCCCCAGACGGTCGTCGGCGGGGCGGTGCTGGTCGTGGCGCTCGCGGCCGGGGGAGTGCTGTACCTGCTCGACCTGGTCCGATACCGGCGCGAGCGCGGTGCGCTGGGCCGCACCGGGGCGGACCTGCTGGCAGGCGGCCTCATGAGCCTCGGCATGGCCGCGGCGTGCGGCGTGATGCTCGTTGCCTGATGCTCGTCGCCTGGCACCTGGTGGCGGACGGCGGCAAGTATTCGGACTTTTCTCCGCGGGGCATGGTGATGCCCGTGAGCACCTGCCGGGTGGGCTGAACCTCGTTCACCTCGGACCCCACAAGTTCAGCCCAGCTGAACTATTCGGCTGAGGCAGAGAAGCAGGGCTTCAGCCGAACGTTCTCCAGCCCTGCCGGCACCCCTTGCAGGGGTGTGCCTTGCCTGGCGGATCAGCCCGCGCGGCGGCGTCCCGCACTGGGCTTGGGGCGGAGCGCCCGCTGGAGCATCTCGGCGTCGCGCGCCGTGAGGTGGTCGGCGAACCGGAGCAGGGCCTCCTCGCGGTCGCCGGTGCCCTCCAGCACCGACAGCATGGCGGCGCCGGCGCGCTCGCCGTCCGACCGGGTGGGGCGGAACCGGACCTTCCGGGGAGAGGCCGCGATGCGGACCACCTCACCCTTCTTCTCCAGGCGGTCGAGCACCGTCAGGAGCGTGGTGTAGGCCGGGACGTGCTCGTCCCCGAACCTCTCCTGGATCGCTCGTGCCCCGATCGCGTCCTCGTGGTCCCAGAGGATGCGCATGACCTCCGCCTCGAGCTGTCCGCGTGCGCGAGTCCTGCCTGACATAGTGCCCTCCTGGCAGGACCATACTGCAAAGGTGGCCGCCCACCGGTGAGTGGGCAGCCACCTTTGCCGCCGTCCGGAATACCGGACGGAACACCTCGAACGTCAGGCCGGCTGGAGCGCCGCCGCGTCCAGCGCGCCGCTGCGGGCCTGCTCCACCAGGTCCGCGAGCTGGTCGTGGCTCATCTGGATGCGCTGGCCGAAGTCGTCGGTGATCACGATCTGCTTCAGCGGCTCGGCGGTCGGGTCGACGAACAGCTCCGGGCAGCCGCAGTCGCACTTGCCGCAGAACGTCGCCACGTGAAGTAGCTGAGAGTTGTCGCTCATCGCCTTCTCCTCTGTTGGAACGGACGGGACTCGGGCGCGTGCTGGATGCCCTCTACGAGGGTCGCCCTATCTCTACAACACGTCAAGATGTGACTGTGGTCCGTCCCGCCATCTGTTCGATGACGCCGACGGCGCGCGCCGTGCCACCCTCGGCGTGGGCGGCGGCCCGCAGCCGCTCGGATCGCGCCACGCGCTCCGGGTCCGTGACGAGGTCGTGCAGCGTCGCGCGGAGCACCTCGGCGGTGGCGTCCGCGGTGTCGACCCGGCGGGCGACCCCGAGCTCCACCAGGCGGTCGGCGTTCATGAACTGCTCGGCGCCCTGCGGTACCGCGATCATCGGCACGCCCGCCAGGAGCCCCTCGCCGCAGCCGCCCATGCCGGCGTGGGTGACGAACGCGTCCGCCTGGTCCAGGATCGCGCGCTGCGGTACCCACGGGTGCACCTCGACGTTGGCCGGGATCTCGCCGAGCTCTGCGACGTCGGTGTGCCGGCCGATCTGCAGCACGACGTGCCAGCCGGGCAGGTCCCCGAAGGCGGCGAGGCACCGGCGGTAGAACTCCGGCTGGTGCGTGTAGGCCGAGCCCAGGGAGATCAGCAGCACGCGCTCGGCGTCCGCGGGCCGGGCCCACCCGCCGTCGTCCGGCCGGGTGTCGAAGCACGGGCCCACGAAGGTCACCCTGCCGGTGTCGACCCGGTCGGCGTGCGGCTGCATCGCCCGCGGGATGAGGGCGAGGGCGCGGTCCGGCGGCCCGGAGAAGGCGTCCATGTCGGTGGTGGTCGCCCCGCAGCCGGCGAGCCACGCGGTGAACCGCTCCCGGTAGGCGTCGGCCCCCGGCAGCCTGCGCAGATGCACGGCGACCTCCTCCTCGTAGCCGTCCCAGCCGACGAAGGTCGGGGACAGCTGCAGCAGGTCCCGGCCCTGCGCCTCCGCCAGCGCGCGTCCGGCGTACGCGCCGATGTCGTAGAGGTACAGATCGGCCGGATCGTCGTCGTAGACAGCCCGGAGCTGGGGGAGCGCCTGGACGGCGTCGTCGAGAAAGAGGCTCGCCGCCGCGATGGGGTCGGCGGGCCAGTCGTTGTCGGCGACGGGCAGCGTGGATGTGCAGGGCACCAGCTCCGCGCCGGTGGACTCGACGCGGTCGGCGACGAACGGGTCGTTGGCGTAGGTGACCCGGTGCCCGCGGGCCACGAGCTCGCGGACCACGGCGAGGCTGGGCAGGACGTGGCTGACGATCGGGACGCCGATCATCGCGATGTGGGGACGCCGAGCAGGCATGAGCGGTCTCACGCCCGGCCGACCTGCTCGGCGGCCCGCTCCAGGCCGTCGACGGTGCCCGACATGATGGTCCGCACGTGCTCTGTCACGTGCTCCACGGGCCAGTTCCACCAGGCGATCGCGAGCAGCCGGGCGACGTCGTCGGCGTCGTACCGGGTGCGGATGAGCCGGGCGGGGTTGCCGCCGACGATGCCGTAGTCCGGGACATCGCCGGTGACCACGGCCCCCGCGGCGACGATCGCGCCGTGGCCGATGCGCACCCCGGGCATCACCGTGGCGCCGTGCCCGAACCAGACGTCGTTGCCGACGACGGTGTCGCCGCGGCTCGGCAGGCCGGTGATCAGGTCGAAGTGCTCCGCCCACGAGCCGCCCATGGTGGGGAACGGGAAGGTGGAGGGGCCGTCCATGCGGTGGTTGGCGCCGTTCATGATGAACCGGGTCCCGGTGCCGAGCGCGCAGTACCGGCCGATGACGAGCCGCTCGGGGCCGTAGTGGTAGAGCACGTTGCGCGTCTCGAACGCGGTCGGCTCGTCGGGGTCGTCGTAGTACGAGAACTCGCCGACGTCGATGAGCGGCGACTGCACCAGGGGCTTGAGCAGGACGACGCGCGGGTGGTCCGGCATCGGGTGGAGCACGGTGGGGTCGGCAGGAACTGGCGGCATCGGGCGGGCGATTCCTCTCGGAAGCTAATAGTGCGACAACTGTCGCGATAAGATGCTGACACATCACCCACGCCTGGATCAACCGGATACTGGACCCCCTATGACAGACGAGCCGAGCACGACCACCGACCGCCGTCCGGGTGGCCGCACCGCCCGCGTCCGTGCCCAGGTGCTGGACGCGGTGCGCGCCGAGCTCGCCGAGCGCGGCCACGAGGGACTCACGATGGAGGGCGTCGCGAGCCGCGCGGGGGTGCACCGGGCCACGGTCTACCGGCGCTGGCGCGACGTGGGCGGACTGCTCGTCGACACCATCGAGGCCGCGGGGGAGATCGACTGGCAGCCACCGGACACCGGCTCCCTGCGTGGCGACCTGGCGGCCCTCAACCAGGAGATCCAGGACTCCCTGGTGGTCCGGCCGTCGTTCGCCGTGGCCCTCATGGCCGCCTCGTTCCACTCCGAGCAGGCCGCGCGGGCGCAGACCCGGCTGTGGGCCGACCGGTACGCCCAGTGCGAGGTGCTCGTGGACCGTGCGGTCGCGCGCGGTGAGCTCTCCGGCCGCCCCGATGCGCGTAGCCTGCTCGTCGCCGCGACCGCGCCGGTCTACCACGAGCTGGTGCTCCTGCGCGCTGACCCCGACCCGGGCCTTCCGGGACGGGCCGCGGCGGCAGCCGTGCTGGCGGCCGCCGGCGGCGCGTTCACCGATCAGCACCAGCAGGGAGAGTCATGACCAGCAGGTTCACCGAGCTCGCCGTCGACTGCCACGACCCGGAGCGGCTCGCCGCGTTCTGGAGCGAGGTCCTGGGCTTCGCCGTGATCGATCGCAGCGCGGGCAAGATCGAGGTCGGCTCCTGGGAGCCGACCGTCGAGGAGGTCCGGGACCGGCAGATGGCGCCGACCCTGGTGTTCGTCCAGGTGCCCGAGAGCAAGATCGTGAAGAACCGGCTGCACCTCGACGTCAGCCCGATCGACGGCAGCACCGAGGACGAGGTGACCCGGCTGCTCGGCCTGGGCGCCACCAGGGCCGACGTCGGCCAGGGACCGGACCAGAGCTGGGTGGTCATGGCGGACCCGGAGGGCAACGAGTTCTGCGTGCTGCGGACGCTGGCGCCGTAGCCGGGGCCAGAATGGTTCGATGATCTCCACCGAGCTGGCCACGAAGCTGCACGACGCCGGCCTGGTCTGGACGCCGGTCGACGGCGACCAGTTCCGGGTCCAGGCGCCCGACCTCGAGAGCGACGTCTTCACCGTGAGCACGATGACCATCGAGGCGCACGAGTACCCGACGGGCACGATCCTCGGCTTCAACGGCACCACCGAGTGGGCGCTGGACTCGGTCGCGATCGAGGACGCCCTGTGGCTGCCGCGCGAGGACCAGCTCCGCGCGCTGCTGCGCTCCGCGTTCCACACGCTGCGCCGCACCGACGAGGGCTTCGAGGTCGAGGCCCAGCTCCTCGGTGAGGTCCGGCTGTTCGCCGACCCGGAGCCGGCCGAGGCCTACGGGCGGGCGCTGCTGGCGCTCATCGAGCTCAGTCGCTGAGCGGGGCGTCGCCGGCTCGGAGCGGCGTCACCTGTTCACGATGAACAGCGGAGCATCCGGATCGCAGGCGTCCGGGACCGAGAGCCCGTCGTCGCCCCTGGATCCTTCGCCCCCGCCCAGCTCGACCTGCTCGCCGAGGTGCCATGCCTGCGACGCCGCGAGCAGCGTCTCGCCGTCCCAGCGGATCGCCGGGTCGTCCGGGAACACGGGGACCGTTCGGTCGTCCGAGCCGGGCGCGACGACGTAGACGCACCCGTCGAGCCGCTCGAACCGCCCGATCAGCTGCGCCGCGTCCCCGCCGGGACCCTCGGGGGAGTAGTGCGCGACGTCCTTCGGCGGCGGGGTCGGCTCCGAGGAGCAGCCGGCCGTGAGGGCGAGCAGCGCCACGGCGAGTACCGCGGCTCTCGGCGCTGACCTCTGCTCGCGGGGCACCACGAAACCGTGGCACCCCGCGAGCGGTGCGGTCAACGGAAGACCGGGCCGATCGCCCTAGTCGTCGGTCAGGCCCAGGTCCTTGGCGAGCCCCAGCAGCGACTCACGGGTGGCCGAGGGGCTGGCCGACGGCGACGGCGCCGGCGAGGCCGGCGTCTCGCTGTCGCTCGGGGCGGGCTCCGGCGTCGGCGCCGGTTCGCTCGGTTCCGGCGCGCTCGGCGTCGGGACCGGCGTCGGGCTCGGTGCCGGCTGCGAAGGCGACGGCGACGGCGAGGGCACGCCCGGGTCCGACGGCGAGGGCGTCGGGGTGGGCGACGGTGTCGGCTTCGGCGACGGGTCCGTGGGCTTCGGAGACGGCTTCGGCGTCGGCCGGGGCTTCGGGGCCGGTTCGCTCGGCTTCGGCTTGGCGCCGGGCTTGGCGCCGGGCTTGGCCGGCTGCTTCGTCCCGGGCTTGCGCGGCTCGTCGGCGGGCTTGGCCACCGGCTTGCGCGTCTCCTCGGCCGCCGGGCGGTCCTTCGCCTTGGAAGCGGCCGCCGCCTCGTAGCGCGGGCCGTCGTCCTCCGACTTCTCGCCCTTGGTCCACCGGTCGACGTCGGACGGGTCGATCGCGCGGTTGGGCACCGAGCCCGCCGCGAAGAACTCGAAGTGCCACGGCTCCGGCTTGGCGCCGCCCAGGCGTGCCCACGACGGGTTGTCCCAGCCGTAGTCCGGGCCGTGCACCCGCAGCCACACGTACTCGGGGGACGAGCCGCCCGAGATCGGCGCGCCCAGGTCGACCGCCAGGCCCCACCCGTGGTTGGACGTTCCCGGGACCGCTGCCAGGTGCGGCTTGGCGCCGGCCACGGCCACCTGCTCCACGTAGGACCGGTACGAGTCGGTGATCGGGATCGGACGTCCGAACTCCTCCTCGAACTCCACGCTCAGCGCCGTCAGCCGCTCCGCCGCGTCGCAGCGCAGCAGGTGGCCCGGCGCGAAGTCCAGCGGGCACAGCACGTCGGCCGGGATGCGGCCGTTGGCGTACTCGACGGTCGAGGTGCCGAACGCCGAGACGACGTCGAGCAGGCTCTCGCGCAGCGGGTCTCCGGCGCGGTCGCGGGCGCCGTCCGCCCCGGCGGTCCCGCGCGAGGACGACTTCTCGTCCTCGCCCGTGGCCTCCACCTCGGCCAGCGTGCTGGGCACCGACGGGTCCAGCAGGTTCGCCAGCCGCACCGCCGCCAGCACCACCTGGCGATACGTGATCCGGCCGGAGGGCAGGTCCTCGGCTTCCTTGTCCGCCGCCTCGGGCGCGGCCTCCGTCTCGTCCGCCGACGCCGCGTCGTGCTCGTCCGGCGCCGCGTCGTGCTCGTCCGACACCGGGATCGCGGTCAGGACGTCCGCCGTGGCCGCGCGCGCCACCGGGGCGTCCTGGACGCGCAGGCCGTCGCGGGCCTCGCCGAACGCGAGCTCCTGCATGAGGTATGTGGTGTAGAGCATGCCGAGCTCGGCGGCGGCCTGGGCGACCGCGGGGCTCAGGTCCTCGCCCTCGCGCCGGGCCTGCTCGTCGGCGCGCGCCAGGACCGCCGTGATCTGCTCCGTCGTCACGTGCCGCGGCGTGGTCACCGTGCGAGCGGCCGGCGCGGCCTCGACCAGCCCCTGGAGCCGGGCCGGCCGGTCCCGGTCGCCCCCGGCGATGTGCGGGCCCGGGACGGCCGGCGCCGCCGCGAACAGCAGGCCTCCCGCCGTCACCGTGGCGATCGCGCCCGCCCACGTGGTGCGCAGGACTCTGCGCCGGTCGGGGGACACCAGCTCGTTCGCCTGCTCCTGCACGCGTCGCTCCCTCGGTTCGGTGCGGTGGTTCGTCGTTCAACAGGTAAAGAAGTCCTGCGTGGCAGTCAAAGGACTATCACGAGTCGGCGGGACTCACGAGAGGAGGTCCGTGATGCCCGGTCCCGCGGTCGATTCCCTGGTCCTGCGGCCCGGCCACGGTCCTGGTCCCGCCCGGCCCTGCCCGGCGAAAGGGCTGCTCACCCCCTCGTCACCTCGTCAGACGTCGGGGAACGGGTGAATTACGCCCGCGAGTTGGTGATTCGGTTGGTGATTTCTTGATCCCCGACTGGTGATCGGCCGCCGAGGGGATGGCATTGAACTCGCCGTACTGGATACGGGCCACCGTGGCCCGTGAGCGAGGGGAAGCACAGATGCAAGCACGAAGGTCATCGACGAGGACCACCCGGGGCGGGACGGTCAGGAGGCGCCGCGGACGAGTTCCCGCGGTCCTGGCGGCGCTGAGCCTGGTCGGGGCGGGCCTGGTCGCCACCTCGGTCACAGCGGTCACGCCGAGCGCGGTCGCCGCGCCCGGCAACCCCGGTGTGCCCGGTGAGCCGACGGTCCTCTTCGTCGAGGACTTCGAGAACCGGGCCGCGGACTCGAACGTGCTGCTGACCGACTACACGGGGGCGGAGGGCACCACCTACACGGCCGACGACTTCTGGGTGGACCGGAACGGCTGCAACGGCTTCATCGTCAACTACAACAGCCCGCGGGCGACCGGGGACTGCAACGGTCCGGGCAACCCGGAGCCCTCAGGTACCGGTACCTACAACTCGCTGATGTCGCTGCCGTACACGCTCGGCACCATCGGCGGCACCGACCCGGCGAGCAACGCCGCGGCGTCGTCGTACACGGCCGGCAGCTCGACAGGCAACCAGGTCCAGTTCCGCACGGTCGACCCGCTCACACTGCCGACCGCGGGTCGCTTCGTGACGTTCTCCGTCGACGCCGTCGCGCAGAACTGCACCTCGACCCACCCGGAGCTGAGGTTCTACCTCGTCGACGGCGCCGGCGAGGAGATCCCGGTCTCCAGCTCGGCGATCGACCCGTGCACCGACCCGCGCGGGACGCAGTACACCTCGCCCGCGCAGGACGGCACGCCGCGCATCGTCATCGGTGGACGTTTCCCCGCCGACGGCTCGAACCTCGTCACCGGCGGCTCGTTCGGCATCGTGATGCGCAACGAGAACGGCAACGGCGGCGGCAACGACGGCGCCTACGACAACATCCGCGTGCTCGACGTGACGCCGCAGCTCGACAAGGAGTTCAGCCCGACCTCGGTCGCGACCGGCGGCGTCTCCACCCTGACGCTGACGATCACGAACACGAGCGACCTGGCCGCCAAGAACGGCTGGTCGTTCACGGACACCCTGCCGGAGGGCCTGGTCGTCGCCGACCCGGCCGCGGTCGAGACGGACTGCCCGGCCGGCGACGTGACCGCCGCGGCCGGCGCCACGTCGCTCTCGGGCACCGGCAACCTGGACGCCGGCATGGCCTCGTGCACCATCTCGGTGGACGTGACCTCGGACGAGGCGGGCAGCTACACCAACGGCCCCGACAACATCTCGGCGATCGGCCTGGACTACCCGGACCCCTCGACCGTGACCTTCGGCGACCCGAGCCTGGGGCTCGTCAAGACCGCCGGTGAGCCGGTCGACGTCAACGAGAACGGCATCACGGACACGGGCGACACCATCGCCTACACGTTCGAGGTGACCAACACCGGCGACGTCGCGATCAACGACCTGGCGATCGACGACCCCAAGGTGGGCGCGATCACCTGCGAGGCGACCTCGGTCGAGCCGGGGGACACCGTCACCTGCACCACCGACGAGCCGTACGTGGTCACGGACGAGGACGTCGAGGCGGGCTCCGTCGACAACTCGGCGACCGCCACGGGCACCCCGCCCGGCACGGACACCCCGATCGGCTCGCCGCCCTCGGAGACCAGCACGCCCACCGAGGCCCCGGACCCCGCCATCGAGGTCGTGAAGTCCGCGACTCCGGCGGGCCCGGAGTCGTACACCGTGGGCCAGGAGATCACCTACAACTTCGAGGTGACCAACACCGGCAACGTGCCGCTGAGCGACGTCACGGTCGACGAGACCGAGTTCACCGGCACGGGCGAGGCCCCGGTCCCGGAATGTCCCGCCGACGTCCTGGCGCCCGGGGACTCGCTGACCTGCACCGCGACGTACGTGATCACGCAGGCGGACGTCGACGCCGGCAAGGTGACCAACTCGGCCACGGCCACGGGCACGCCGCCGGGGGACACCCCGCCGCCGGAGTCGCCGCCGTCGACCGTCGAGATTCCCAGCACCCCGGAGCCGGGCCTCGAGGTGGTCAAGACCTCCGACACCGAGAAGATCACCGAGGTGAGCCAGGAGATCACCTACAGCTTCGCGGTGACCAACACCGGCAACGTCACCCTGACCGACGTCACGGTCGACGACTCGGACTTCTCGGGCTCGGGTGAGCTGTCTGCGGTCGAGTGCCCCGCGGAGGCCGCCAGCCTCGCGCCGGGCGCGTCGGTGACCTGCACCGCCGGCTACGTGGTCACGCAGGCGGACCTCGACGCGGGCACGCTGACGAACACCGCGACGGCCACGGGCACGCCGCCGGGGGACACCCCGCCGCCGGAGTCGCCGCCGTCGACCGTCGACATCCCGGGCACCCCTGCGCCCGGCATCGAGGTGGTCAAGACCTCCGACACGGACAAGATCACGACGGTGGGCCAGCAGGTCACCTACAGCTTCAAGGTGACCAACACCGGCAACGTGGTGCTCCGTGACATCACGGTCGACGACTCGGACTTCTCCGGCTCGGGGAAGCTCTCGGCGGTGGACTGCCCCGCGGAGGCCGCCAGCCTCGCGCCGGGTGCGTCCGTGACCTGCACGGCGACCTACAAGGTCACCAAGGCGGACCTCGCGACCGGCAATCTGACCAACACGGCCACGGCCACCGGCACCCCGCCGGGGGACACCCCGCCGCCGGAGTCGCCGCCGTCGACCGTCGACGTTCCGGTGGACCCCGCTGACCCGGTGCCGCCGGCGCCGGAGCAGCCCGGCCCGGGTGGTTCGCTGGCCGCGACCGGCGCCGACCTCGGCTGGACCGCCGGCCTCGCCGCGCTGCTCTTCCTGACCGGTGCCGCGACCCTGCTGGTCGTGCGTCGCCGCACGGTGAGCTGACCGTCGGGTCCCTCGCCCCGCCGCCCTCGTGGC
>NZ_JBHVEG010000119.1:0-19832 GCF_042802395.1 Promicromonospora sp. NPDC057488 | reverse complement strand
GCTCAGGCCTGAGCCGATCTCGATGCCAACTGCCGAGCACCCGGCCGGGTCGCGCCCGCCGGCCGGGGCGGCCGTGGCGGCCGGGTGAGCAGCACGCCCGCCAGGCTCACCACGAACCCGGCCACCGTGAGCAGCGGCAGGTCCTGGCCGAACATGGCCCAGGCCCACGCGGCGGAGACCGCCGGGGTGAGGTAGAGCCACGTGCTCACCGCGACCGGGCCCCGCGTGCGCTGCACGTACAGGTACATGCCGTACCCGCCCAGGAACGCCAGCCCGACGAGCCAGGCGATCGCGAGCCAGAACGTCGGGTCCGCGGGCGGTGCGGCCTGCCCGCTCGCCAGCGCGAGCACCGTGAAGACCCCGAGCGCGACGACGCCCTGCACGGCCAGGGAGTCCAGGACGTCGTGCCCGCGACCGTCGTCGGGCGCGGGCCACAGGTCGCCCAGCACGGTGGCGGCCGACAGCGACAGCATCCCGAGCACCGCCCAGAGCGCGCCCGCGGCGCCGGACCCCGCGGCGACGTCGGGCCCGACGGCGAGCGCGACGCCCGCGAAGCCGATGGCCAGGCCGACGGCCTGGCGGCGTCCGCCCCCGCTCCTGCGCCCCACCCCTGAGAGAACGACCGCGACCAGCGCCGGCTGGAGCGAGGCGAGCAGGGCGGCGGTCCCGGCCGGCAGGCCCTCCTCGACCGCGCGGAACACGCCGTACAGGTAGCCGGCCTGGCCGAGCGCGCCGAGCACGGCCTCGCGCCGCAGGTAGCGCGGGCCGTACCGGCGGCCGAGCGCGAGCACCACGACGACCATCAGCAGCGCGGCGACGACGTAGCGCCACAGGAGCGTGGTGGTGGCGGGCGCGACCGGGGCCGCGAACGTGGCGCCCACGAAGCCGGAGCTCCACATCACCACGAGGAGGGCGGGGGCGAGATGCCGGAAAAAGCTCATGCCCAGCAGGTAACCATACAGGTCGGTATACTCGCAGTAGACCCCGCATCCCAGCAGCTCAGGAGGTCCCGTGCCACGACGCAGCCCCAACCCCGACACCCCGGCCGGCGAGCGCATCCTCGTCACGGCCAGCACGCTGTTCTACGAGCGCGGCATCCGCGGCGTCGGTGTCGACCTGATCGCCGACCAGGCCGGCGTCACCAAGAAGACGCTGTACGACCGGTTCGGCTCCAAGGACGCGCTGGTCGCCGCCTACCTGACGCGCCGGCACGAGCGCTGGGCGGCGTGGTTCCGCGAGCACCTCGCGGAACGCCGGGCCACGGGGCTCGACCAGGTGCTCGTGGCGCTGGAGGTCGCCGAGGAGTGGGCCGACGAGAACGTGCGCGGGTGCGCTTTCGTCAACGCGCACGGCGAGATCGGCGGCACCGAACACCCGGGCAACGCCGTGATCCTGGCCGACAAGCAGTACATGCTGGCCGCCTTCCAGGGCCTGCTGCGCGACGCCGGGCACCCGGACGCGGAGGGTGTCGGCGCGCAGGTCCACCTGCTCTACGAGGGTGCGATGGTCGCGCACACGACGCGTGCGCAGCCGGACGCGTTCGGCGTCGCGCGCGCGGCGGCCGGGGCCCTGCTGCGGGACTGAGCGGCAGGGCCGGGGCCGGGGCCGAGCGCAGGACCGGGCGCAGGGCCGCTGTGTACTCTCGGCCCGTGCACCAGCAGAGCATCCTCCAGCCCGGCACGGGCACCGGCCCCACCGCCGACGTCGTCGACGGGGCCACCTACCTGCCCACCTCGCCCGACACCGCGTACTGGGGCCGCCTGCCCTGCGCGGCGGACACGGCGGTGCTGAGCGTGGACCCGGGGCAGGAGGTCGTCGTCGACACCCTGTCCCACGAGGGCCTCCTGGAGGACCAGGGCGGGGACCCGGTCGCGTACTTCGTCGAGCGGGGCGTCCCCGAGGACGCCGTCCTGGCCGACGCCGTGGAGCTCGCGGCCGCCCGCCGGTCCCGCCTGGGCGCGCGGACGCCGGGGCTGCCCGATGCACCCGGCGCGCACGGCGGCCACGTGGTCACGGGGCCGGTCGAGGTGCGCGGCGCGCGGCCCGGCGACCTGCTCGCGATCCGCGTGCTGTCCACCGAGCCGCGAGTGCCGTACGGCGTCATCTCCAACCGGCACGGCCGCGGCTCCCTGCCGGACGAGTTCCCGGCCGGCGGGGCGGGCATCGTGAGCGTCTTCGCGGAGGTGGACACCTGGGCCGACGGCGCCGGCCGCGGGTCCATCCCGCTCGCGGAGGACTCCGCCGCCCGGGTCGGCTTCGACCTGCACCCGTTCCTCGGCATCATGGGCGTGGCCGCGGCCGGGGACGAGCGGCCGCACTCGGTGCCACCGGGGCCGTTCGGCGGCAACATCGACATCAACCTGCTGGGCGCCGGGTCCACGCTCTACCTGCCGGTGCAGGTGGCCGGGGCGCTCGCGTACGTGGGCGACCCGCACTTCGCGCAGGGTGACGGCGAGGTGGCGCTCACCGCCTTCGAGGCCTCGCTGCGCGTGCGGCTCGGGTTCGACGTGATCCCGGCGTCCGACGCCGTCGCGGCCTTCGGAGAGCTGGCCGGACCGCTCGCCGAGACCACGGAGTTCCTGGTGCCGACCGGGCTGGACCGCGACCTCGACGTCGCCGTGCAGAACTGCGTGCGCGCGGCGGTCGCGCTGCTGGGCGTGCGGTACGGGATGGCGCCCGCGCATGCCTACGCGTACCTGTCCGCCGCGACGGACTTCGACATCTCGCAGGTGGTCGACGTCGTCAAGGGCGTGCACGCGCGGATCCGCAAGGCGGACTTCCTGCCGCGGTAGGCACGGTGCGCGCCGGCGGCGGCCCGATCCGCCCGTCGCGGCCAGACCCCGCCGCGGCTCGGCCCGTCGCGGCTCGGCCCGCCGCGGCCGAACGTAGGGCCGCTCGGCGCATGAGCGCTCAGGCGCCGAGCAACCCTACGTTCGCCCGCGGCTGCGCCCGCGCCCGTGTCCCGGCCGCGGTGGGCCGCGCGGGGGCGGCCGCGCGGTGGCTACGCGCAGCACGCCGCGGTCGGCAGCAGCCGAACGTAGGGCCCGTCGGCGCATGAGCGCCCACACGCCGACGAACCCTACGTTCGATGGCGGTGCGGTGACGGCCCGGCCCGGCCCGCCGCGGCCGAACGTAGAGCCCGTCGGCGCATGAGCCCTCACACGGCGCCGAACCCTACGTTCGACGGCGGTGCGGTGGCGGTGCGGTGGCGGCCCGGCCCGCCGCAGCCCAACGTAGGTCCCATCGGCGCAAGAGCGCCCAGACGCCGACGAAACCTACGTTCGGCGGCGGCGCGGTGGCGGTGCGGTGGCGGCCCGGCCCGTCGCAGCCGAACGTAGGGCCCGTCGGCGCATGAGCGCGCAGGCGCCGACGAACCCTACGTTCGCCCGCGCCCGGCCACGTCTGCCCCGGGCGGTGGGGCCCCGCGGGTCAGGCCCCGCGGCGGCGGTCGTACCAGTCCGGGAGCTGCTCGAACCCTGCCGACCGGTAGGTCGCGACGGCGGGGGTGCGCGCGCTCTCGGTGATGACGACGGCGCTCGACGACCCGAGCTCCCGCAGCGTGGCCGCCGCGGCGACGGTGATCGCCCGCCCGTAGCCGTGACCGCGCTGGTCCGGGTGCACGCCCAGGGGCTCGATCAGCCCGGGCCGCCCGGGGCCGGCCGACCACACCGTCGTCGCGCCCACGGCCGTGCCCGCGGCGTCCCGCGCCAGCAGGCAGCGCGCGTCGGCGTACAGCGGCCCGGCCGCCATGTCGTGCCAGCGCTCGTCGACGAACGTCGGGCCGCCGAACGCGGCCCGGTGCACGGCGGTCCGCTCGCTCACCTGCTCGGGGCCGACCACCTCGACCCGCACGCCGGAGTCCTCGACCGGGGCGGGATCGACCGGGTCCGTCAGGTCGCGCACCAGCGGGGCGAACGGGTCGTCGAGGCCCCAGCCCGCCTCGCCCAGCAGGTCCTGCACCAGGGCGCCGTCGGGCGCCTCGACGCTCACGGCGCCGTCCGGCAGCACGCCCTGGTCCGGCGCCGACAGGTCCGCGACCAGCCGGCGGGCGAGCTCCTCGTCCTGGCGCGCGTCGGGCGCGGTCGTCAGGCGCAGCAGCCGGGCGCCGTCGAGCAGGCCCACGGCGAGCACCCGCCCGTCCCGGCTCCAGGTGCGGACGGCGGCGGCCGCGGCGGAGGCGCCGAAGCGCCGGAACCAGCCGATGTCCCCGGGGTGCAGCTGCACGGGTGCGGCGTCGGACTGCCATTCCCGCAGCGCCCCGGTGGCCCGGTTCAGGTCGTCGATCCCGGGATCGCCCCTCATGATCGTCATGGGCTGATCCAACCTCTCGGCCCCGCCGGCCCGCCAATCATTTTGGTGGCCCACTGGTGACACGCGTGCCCGTGGCACCTTTCTCCCACTTCCCGGCTCATTTACCGCATTGCAAACATCTCCGTATCCGATCCGGCACCCCGGACCGGCAGATAAATCACCGGGTCATACCTTGGCCCGCTGGAAGGAGAATGGTGATGAGAAGAGCGTCTGCACTTCTCGCGGTGATCTCGTTGGTGGCCTCGCTCCTCGGGGCCGTGGTCGGCGTCGCGGGGCCTGCTTCGGCCGCCGCACGTGACGGGGTCTGCGACAGCGGCGAGTTCTGTTACTACTACAACAGCGACAACGCGGGTTCCGTCTCGGACTTCACGGGCTCGGTCAGCGACTACGGCACCGCGCAGCCCTCGTGCTACGACTTCAAGAGCTCGGGCAACGGCCAGGGCCAGTGCATCAAGAACAACGCCGCCTCCGTATGGAACCGGACGGGCGAGACCGTCCGGGTCTACTACAACACCGGGTACGGCGGCGAGTACCAGAACATCGGCTCGGGCTACAAGGGCCAGCTCAGCGCGGAGCTCTACAACAACAACGCCTCGCACCAGCTCGTGGGCACCGCCGGCACCGACACGGGTGCGCGCAGCGGTACCTGCGAGGACGGCGAGTTCTGCTACTACTACAACAGCGGCAACGCGGGGTCGATCTCGGACTTCACCGAGTCCGCCGGCAGCTACGGCGACTCCCAGCCCACCTGCTACGACTACAAGGGCGCGGGCAACGGCCAGGGCGAGTGCATCAAGAACAACGCCGCCTCCGTGTGGAACCGGTCCAGCAAGACGGTCCGCGTCTACTACAACAGCAACTACGCGGGCACCTACCAGGACGTCGCGCCGGGGTTCAAGGGCGCGCTCAACAGCTCGCTCTACAACAACAACGCCTCGCACCAGTTCGTCGGGGCCCCGGCCGCCGGCGGCGGCTCGCGCAGCGGCACCTGCGAGTCCGGGGAGATCTGCTACTACTACAACAGCGGCAACGCGGGGTCCATCTCGGACTTCACCGACTCGGTCGGTGACTACGGCACGTCACAGCCGTCGTGCTACGACTACAAGGGTTCGGGTGCCGGCCAGGGCGAGTGCATCAAGAACAACGCCGCCTCCGTGTGGAACCGGTCCAGCAAGACCGTCTGCGTCTACTACAACAGCTACTACGGCGGCTCCTCGCAGGCCGTGGCGGCGGGCTTCAAGGGCGCGCTGAACGGCACGCTGTACAACAACAACGCGTCCCACAAGTTCATCACCGGCACCACGTGCCCGGTCTCCGAGGGTCCTGTCGACCCGGGCGGCCCCGGTGGCGACACCAGCGGCGACTACAACCAGAAGGTCGAGCGGGTCATCCAGGCCGCGCTCGCGCAGACCGGCCAGGGCTACACCTACTCCTGGGGCGGCGGCAACAAGTACGGCCCGACCTACGGCATCTGCTGCAGCCCGGGCGGCTACGACGACCGGAGCCGGTTCGGCTTCGACTGCTCCGGCCTGACGCAGTACGCGTTCTGGCAGGGCGCCGGCGTCGACATCGGCACCTACACCGGCGCCCACCTCAGCAAGGGCACCAAGGTCTCCATGAGCAACCTGCAGCGCGGTGACCTGATCATGTGGGGCGGCTGGTCCAGCACGTACCACGTAGCCATATATCTAGGAAACGGTCAGATGGTAGAGGCGGCGCCACCGCGCAACTCGACCAGCGTGCACGTGACGAACGTGTACGGAGGTGACTTCGGCATCCGGGTGAACATGTGATCCGGGCCGGAAGATGAATGGCACTGTCCTGCCACCGGTAACGGTGGCAGGACAGTGCCATTCGTCGTATTCGCGGCCAGAATTGTCGCGGCACCTGCGTGACAGGCCATTTCTCTTGTTGGGGTTCCGGGTCCGGGAAAGGATTGGGGCAGACAAAAGAATCCCCCTTCTCGAGATGGAGAATCATCGTGCAGATCAACGCCGTCCGGCGCGTCGCCGCCGTCGCCCTCTTCGCCGCACTGCTCACCGCCGCGGGCCAGGGGGCGGCCGTCGCGTCCGACCCGCAGTGGGAGTCGGACCCGCAGTGGGAGACCGCCCCGGTCTCGGCGCCCGTGTGGGACGCGGCCCCGCCGACCGCCCAGCCCTGATGTCCCGTGCGCATCGTCAGCATCACCGTCGAGGCGCCGAAGCACGCGGCCTGGATCACGTCGGCGAGACTCGTCGAGGAGGTCCGGGCCGCGGCCGTACCGCGGGACGAGCTGGCCCACGTCTACGCCGGCGTGCGGCCCCGTGGCTTCGGCGTGGTGGTCTTCCTCCTGGTCCCGCTGGACCAGGCGGCGGCGACCGGGTGCCGCCTGGTCCTGACCGCGGCCGACGCCCTGGGCGAGGGCTGGACCCTGGGCACGGTGCGGGTCTGGGGCCCGGAGGGCCTCAGCTGAGGTCGGGCGGGCCTCAGCTGAGGTCCGCGGGGGCCAGCCAGCCACGCTCCAGGGCCCGCGCCCCGGCCTGGAACCGGCTGCCGGCGTCCAGCCGCTCCATGAGCACGCTGCTGAGCCGGCGCACCGTCCGCAGGGACACGCCGAGCCGTCGGCCCGCCGCCTCGTCGGTCGCACCCTTGGCCCACAGCCGCAGCAGCTCGCGCTCCTGCACCGACAGGCCGTCGTGGTCGCGCCGCCGGTCCGCGCCGAGCGGGGTGGCCGACCGCCAGGTCTGCGTGAACAGGGCCATCAGCGCGGCCACGACCCCGGGGGAGGTCATCACGACCGCGCCGGACCCGGACTCGGCGTCCGCCAGGGGGACCATCGCGTGGTCCTGGTCGATGATCTGCAGGCGCACCGGGATGGTCGCGGCCAGCCGCACCTCGGCGCCGTTGTTGCGCAGCCACGTCGCGTGGTCCCAGGTGGGCTGGTCGTTGCGGATGCTCTCGAGGTAGACGGTGCGCATCCGCACCCCGCGGTCCAGCAGCACCTGGCTCAGCGCGCGGCTCGACTCCAGCGCGCGCGACGACGTGGCGCGCGTCGGCACGAACGTGCACAGCTGGTGCGTGCACCCCGCGGTGAGCGTCGCCAGCCGGTCGCGTGCCTCCTCGGCGGTGCCCAGCACCTCGACGTCGGGCCCCCGGCGCACGTTCTGCAGCTCGGAGACGAGCCGGGCGAGCGCCACCCGGCCCTCCTCGATCTCCTGGTTGCGCCGCGCGACGTGCGCCTGCTCCCGGGCGAGCAGCGCGGCGAGCCCCACCTCGGGGCTGACCGGGCGGAACCCCTCGTCGCCCGCCCACGACTCCTCGACGAGCATCAGGCGGGACAGCTCGTCCAGCGCGTCGCGGACCTGCGCCTCGTCGATCCCGAGCGCGGCCGCGAGCAGGTCGGGCCCCGCGTCGCGGTCCCGGAGCATCTGGAGGTATACCGACTCGGCGGTTCCGGACAGCCCAAGTCCTTGCAGCATGGTGCGACACCCCGATCGGACGGACGACAGGGGCGCCGGGTGGCCGTCCCGGTCTCGCAGGATCGCACAGGGCGGGAGGCCCGAGAAGAGGTAGCCCCAGAGTTCACCCGCTCCGCTGCGACGTGCCGTCTGACCTGCTGGTTCGGTCGGCCTGGCAGCATGGGCGCATGGCTCTCGACCTCAGCGTGTGGCGCGTCCGGCCCGAACCCGGTCCGCTCGTCGCCCCGACCGGCCCCGGCGTGCTCGACGGCGAGAGCGTGGCGGTGAAGGACCTGTTCGCCGTGGCCGGACAGCGCGTCGGCGCGGGCAACCCGGCGTGGCTCGCGGCGGCGCCCGTCGAGCAGGCGCACGCCGACGCCGTCGCCCGGCTGCTGGCGGCCGGGGCCGCCGTCGCGGGCATCGCGCAGACCGAGGAGTTCGCTTACTCGCTGACCGGCGCCAACGCGCACCACGGCACGCCGCCCAACCCGCGCGCGCCAGGCCGGATCAGCGGTGGTTCGACGTCGGGCCCGGCGACGGCCGTGGCGTCCGGCCAGGCGAGCGTGGCCCTGGGCACCGACACCGGCGGTTCGGTGCGCGTGCCCGCCGCCTACCAGGGGCTGTGGGGCATCCGGCCGACGCACGGCGCGGTCGCGTCCGGCGGGCTGCTGCCGCTGGCGCCGTCCTTCGACACGGTGGGCTGGCTGGCCCGCGACGCGGACACCCTGGCCCGCGTGGGCCGGGTGCTGCTCCCCGCGGACCGGATCGCCCTGCCCGACGACGTCCCGCTCGTGGTGAGCGACACCCTGCTGGACCTGGCCGCGCCCGAGGTGCGCGACGCCGTCGGGCAGCTCGCCCGGACCGCCGGGGCCGGGCCGGTGGACTGGGCGCCCGAGCCGGCGTGGCTCGCCGCGTTCCAGACGCTGCAGGCCGCCGAGGCGTGGGCCGCCCACGGCGCGTGGCTGGCGGGGCGGATGGACACGCTCGGGCCCGCGGTGCGCGCCCGGTTCGAGCGGGCGCGGTCGATCGGCGCGGACGAGGCGGAGGCCGCGCGGGCCGACGTCGGGCGGGCGCGGGCCGAGATCCGGGAGCGGCTGGGGGAGCGGGTGCTCCTGCTGCCGTCGGCCGCGACGGTGGCCCCGCTGCCGGCGGAGGCCGAGGCCGCCCGTGAGGCGACGATGCTGCTGACCTGCGTGGCAGGGCTCGGCGGGCTGCCGGCGGTGTCGATCCCGGTGCCGACGGCCGGCGGTCTGCCCGCGGGCGCCTGCCTGGTCGGCCCGGTGGGCGCGGACCTGTCGCTGCTCGCCCTGGCGGGCCGCCTCGCGCGCTGAACCGCGCGCCGCTCGTGCTGCGCCGCGCCGGCGCTCGCGCGCCGTCGCGCCGCCACGGCGTCGAACGTAGGCTTGGTCGCGGCATGGCGCCTCATGCGCCGACGAACCCTACGTTCGACGCCCTGCCGTACGGGTGATCGGCAGCTCGGCTCGAAGATTTACGGGGCTGAAACTCGCGTGCCGTTCGCAAATCGCGTTGAAACCGTAGATTTGTGTCATGGACCTCGCGACGTTCAACGCCCTGTCCCCGGCCGACGCCGCGGCGACCGTCCGGCCCTGCGCCGACGTCGACTCGTGGGTCGACGCGATGGTGTCCGGCCGCCCGTTCGCCTGCCGCGACAAGCTGCTGCTGCACGCCATGCGGGCCGCGGCCGACTGGACGGCCGAGGACGTCGACGCTGCCCTGGCGGACCATCCGCGCATCGGCGAGCGCGCGGCGGGCGACGGCACGGCGGCCCGGATGTCCCGCACCGAGCAGCCGACGGCGGCCGAGGCGACCGCGGCCCGGATCGCCGAGGGCAACGCCGCCTACGAGGCGCGGTTCGGCCGCATCTTCCTGGTCCGCGCGGCGGGTCGCACCGCGGAGCAGATCCTGGCCAACCTCACCGAGCGCCTGGCCAACGACCCGGCGACCGAGGCGCTGGTGACCGCGGAGCAGCTGCGCCAGATCGCCCTGCTGCGGCTCGAGACGATCGTCGAAGAGAGCGTCCCGGGTCCGGCCCCGGCCGCCGGCGACCAGGCGGTGGCTCGGTGAGCACCGCGTCGACCCACGTGCTCGACGCCGCCCGCGGCCTCCCCGCCGCCGGGCTCACCGTCACCCTCGGCGACCGCCGGGAGGTGACCGACGCCGACGGCCGCATCGCCTGGGGCGAGGTCACGCCCGGCCGGCACGTGCTGACGTTCGCCGTCGGCGACTGGTTCGGGGCGCAGGACCGCGAGACGTTCTTCGGGCAGGTCGTGCTCGACGTCGTGCTCGCCCCCGACCACACGCACGTCGCCCTGCTGCTGAGCCCGTTCGCCTACACCACCTACCGGGGGAGCTGAATGTCGATCGTCCTGGGTCCCAACCAGTACGGAAAGGCCGAGGTCCGGCTGGTGCGCGTCGACCGCGACACCCCGCGGCACCGCATCACCGACCTGAGCATCACCTCGCAGCTGCGCGGGGACTTCCGGGCCACGCACGAGTCCGGGGACAACACGGGCGTCATCGCCACCGACACGCAGAAGAACACGATGTACGCGTTCGCGCGGGACGGCGTCGGCTCGCCGGAGACGTTCCTGCTGCGGCTCGCGCGGCACTTCCTGGCGGAGCCGCAGGTCACGGGCGGGCGCTGGCGCGCGGAGCAGTACGGCTGGGAGCGGATCGGGACGGGCGCGGACGGCGCGACGGGCGGGACGAGCGCGGCCGCCGCCGGTCACGACCACGCCGCCGGTCACGACCACGCCTTCGTCCGCGGCGCCGCCGAGCGCCGCACCGCGCTCGTGCACGCCGACGACGCGGGCCTGACCGTGCTCGCCGGGCTGAGCGACGTCACGGTGCTCAAGTCGACGGGCTCGGAGTTCTCCGGGTTCCCGCGCGACCGGTACACGACGCTGCCCGAGACCGACGACCGGATCCTCGCGACCGACGTCACGGCCTGGTGGCGGTACGCGCCGTCGTTCGCCGACGCCGCGGGCCCGGCGGACTACGACGAGCGCTTCGCCGCCGTCCGCGCCCTGCTGCTGGCGACGTTCGCCGAGCTGCACTCCCTGGCGCTGCAGCAGACCGTCTTCGCGATGGGCCGCGCGGTGCTGGAGGCGTTCGGCGACATCGCCGAGATCCGGCTGTCCTGCCCCAACAACCACCACTTCCTGGTGGACCTGGAGCCGTTCGGCCTGGACAACCCGGGCGAGGTGTTCTTCGCGGCCGACCGGCCCTACGGCCTCATCGAGGCGGCGGTCCAGCGGTCCGGGGCCGGCCCGGACAACCCGGACGGCCGGGAGCATCCCGTGTGGTCCACGATCGGAGGATTTGTATGACCGACAGGCTGATCGGGTCCGAACGGGTACTCGTCGAGGGCGAGCTGCGCCCGGCGGTGATCCGGACCGAGGGCGACCGGATCGCCCAGGTGTGGTGGGGCACCTCCGACCCGGACGCCGTCCTGAAGCCGGCCGACGACATGTTCGGCGCCCCGCCGCCCAGACCGACGGCGGTCTGGAAGCTGCACGACCGTGTGGTCCTGCCCGGTGGCGTCGACACCCACGTGCACGTCAACGAGCCGGGCCGCACCCACTGGGAGGGGTTCACGTCGGCGGCACGCGCCGCGGCGTACGGCGGCGTGACCACCATCGTGGACATGCCGCTCAACTCGATCCCGCCGACCACGAGCGTGGCGGCGCTGCGGGTCAAGCAGGCGGCGGCGCGGGCTGCGGCGGAACGCCTGCCCGGCGACGCGGACCGGGAGTCGGGCCGCCTGCCGGTCGACGTCGCCTTCTGGGGCGGGGCCGTGCCCGGCAACGCCGACGACCTGGAGCCGCTCTGGGACGCGGGCGTCCTGGGGTTCAAGTGCTTCCTCGCCGACTCCGGCGTCCCGGAGTTCCCGCCGCTCGACCCGGACGAGCTGCTCGTGGTGCTGGACCGCCTGGTCCGGTTCGACGGCCTGCTGGCGGTGCACGCCGAGGACCCGGCGGTCCTCGCGGCGGCTCCGCACCCGCCGTCCCGGGCATACGCCGACTTCCTGCTCTCCCGTCCCGACGAGGCCGAGACGGCGGCGGTGCGGACCCTGCTCGACGCCGTGCGTGAGACCGGGGCGCGCACGCACGTGCTGCACGTGTCCTCGGCGAAGGTGCTCGACCTGCTCGCGGAGGCCAAGGCGGAGGGCCTGCCCGTCACGGCGGAGACGTGCCACCACTACCTGGTGCTCGCCGCGGAGGACGTGCCCGACGGGAACGCCGCGTACAAGTGCTGCCCACCGATCCGCGACCGGGGCAACCAGGACGCCCTCTGGGACGGGCTGCGCGAGGGCATCCTGGACTGCGTGGTCAGCGACCACTCGCCGTCGTCCGTGGCCGAGAAGGTGCTGGGCGGTCCGGTCGGCGAGACAGACCTGCAGGCCGCCTGGGGCGGCATCTCGGGCCTGCAGACGGGCTTCGTCGCCCTGGCCGACGCCGCCCGCCGGCGCGGTGTGCCGCTGGCGGACGTGTCCCGGTGGACGTCGGAGAACACGGCGGCGCTCGTGGGCCTGGACCGGGGCGACCGGCCCAAGGGGGTCATCGCCGAGGGGGCCGCGGCGGACCTCGTCGTCTACCAGCCCGACACGGTCACGACCGTCGACGCGGCGCAGCTCGCGCACCGCAACCCCGTCAGCGCCTACCACGGCCGGACCGTCACGGGGGCGGTGACCCACACCGTGCTCGGCGGGCAGGTGGTGATGAACGAGTTCTCCGAGGGTGTGGTGCACGGCCAGCTGGACGGCGGCACCTGGCGGCCGGCGAACGACGTCGAGCACGTGCGCGGCGACGGGCGGCTGATCGCCCGCCCCGGGAGCGCCGCTGCCGACGAGGCCAGGAGGCCCGTATGAGGCAGGTCCATCCGCCCGCCCGGCTGCTCATGGGCCCCGGTCCCGTGGACGCCGACCCGCGGGTGCTGCGCGCCATGGCCGCGCCGCTCGTGGGCCAGTTCGACCCGTTCATGACCGACACCATGACCGAGGCCATGGTGCTGTGGCGCACGGTCTGGGACACCGTCAACGAGCAGACCCTGCTGGTGGACGGCACCTCCCGCGCCGGCATCGAGGCGGCGCTCGTGTCGCTGCTGGAGCCCGGCGACCGCGTGCTCGTGCCCGTGTTCGGCCGGTTCGGGCACCTGCTCGCCGAGATTTGCGCCCGCGCCGGCGCCGAGGTGCACACCATCGAGACGGCGTGGGGCACCGTCTTCGACCCGGGCCAGATCGAGGACGCCGTACGCCGGGTGCGGCCGCGCGTGGTCGCCGTCGTCCACGGGGACACATCCACCACCATGGCTCAGCCCCTCGCGGAGCTCGGCCGGATCGCCCACGAGCACGACGCGCTCCTGTACGTCGACGCCACCGCGACCCTGGGCGGCAACCCGTTCCACACCGACGAGTGGGGCGTCGACGCCGCCACGGCCGGCCTGCAGAAGTGCCTCGGCGGCCCGTCGGGCAGCGCGCCCGTGACCCTCTCGCCCGCGGCCGTCGCCACCATCGAGCGGCGTCGGCACGTCGAGGCCGGCATCCGCACCGCCGACGACGTCGCGCCGCACGGGGCGCCGATCCAGTCGAACTACCTCGACCTCGCGCAGATCATGGAGTACTGGGGTCCCCGCCGCCTCAACCACCACACCGAGGCCACCTCCATGCTCTACGCGGCGCGCGAGTGCGCCCGCCTCCTGGTCACCGAGGGCATGGCCGCGGCCACAGGCCGGCACGCCCGGCACGGCGCCGCGATGCTGGCCGGCGTGCTCGGGCTCGGCCTGGAGGTCTTCGGCGACGTCGCGCACAAGATGCACAACGTCGTGGCCGTGCGCATCCCCGACGGCGTGGACGGCGACGCCGTGCGCGGCGCACTCCTGGACGACTTCGGCATCGAGATCGGCACCTCGTTCGGCCCCCTGCACGGCGTGGTCTGGCGCATCGGCACCATGGGCTTCAACGCCCGGCGCGACGCCGTGCTGACCACCCTCGCGGCACTGGAGCACGAGCTGCGGCGGGCCGGGTTCGCCACGGAGCCGGGCGGCGGCGTCACCGCGGCGCTCGCGGTCTACGACAGCCACCGGACCGTCGTCGAGCAGGAGGCTTCCCTGTGACCGGGATCGGCACCACCGCCTGGGTCATGGCCCGCTGCGACGACCTGACGCGGCACTCCGCGCGCCCGGACGCGCTGGAGCGGGTGTACCTGTCGCCCGAGCACGCGGCCGCGAACACGGCGGTCCGCGCCTGGATGCTCGACGCCGGCCTGGAGACCGAGACCGACGCCGCAGGCAACATCTGGGGCCGCCGGTCCGCGGCCGGCGCGCCCCAGCGGCCCGGCACCCCCGGCGAGCCCGCGCTCGTGCTCGGTTCGCACCTCGACACCGTGCCCGACGCCGGGCGGTACGACGGCATGCTCGGGGTGGTGCTCGCGATCGCCGTCGCGCACCGGCTGCGCGGCCAGGCCCTGCCGTTCGCGCTGGAGGTCGTGGGGTTCTCCGACGAGGAGGGCACCCGGTTCGGCAAGGCGCTGCTGGGCAGCTGCGCGGCGTCGGGCCAGTGGGACGAGGCCTGGTGGGACCAGGCCGACGCCGACGGCGTGACCCTGCGCGAGGCGTTCGCACGCTTCGGCCTGCCCCCGGACCGGGTGGGCGACGCCGCCCGCCGCCCCGCCGACCTGGTCGGCTACCTGGAGGCGCACATCGAGCAGGGGCCGGAGCTCCAGGACAGCGACCTGCCGCTGGCGTACGTGACCACCATCGCCGGGGCGCGCCGGTTCGTGCTCACCGTCACCGGCGAGGCCCGGCACGCGGGCGGCACGCCGTTCGACCGCCGCCGCGACGCGCTCGTCGCCGCCGCGCACCTGGTCACCCGCATCGAGGGGCTGGCCCGGGCGGCCGGCTGCCTCGCCACCGTGGGCGACATCCACGTCGAGCCCGGGGCCGTCAACGTGATCCCGGGCCGGGCCGAGCTCACCCTCGACCTGCGCGGTCGCACCGACGCGGACCGCGACGCGCTGTGGGACCAGATCGCCGCGACCGGCCGCGAGATCGCGGACGCGCGGGGCGTGACGGTCGAGCACACCGAGACCCACCGGGCGCCGTCGACCGCCTGTGCCCCGCGGCTGAGCCGGGCGGTGGCGGCCGGGATCACGAAGGCGACCACGACGTCGTCCGACCCGCTCGGGCTGTGGAGCCCCGCCGGGCACGACGGCATGGCGATGGCCGCCGTGACCGACGTCGGCATGCTGTTCCTGCGCTGCCGCGACGGGATCAGCCACCACCCAGACGAGCACGTGGAGCCCGAGGACGTGGACCTGGCCCTCGACGCGTACACCGCGGCCGTGCTGGCGCTCGCGGAGGAGGCCCGATGACGTCGCTCGCGGACCGTCCGCTCGAGGACCGCATCGCCGCCGGCTACCGGGAGCTGTCCCCGCAGGAGCGCCGCGCCGCGGACGCCCTGCTGGACCACCTCGGCGACCTCGGCACCTACCGCGCCACGGAGCTCGCCGCCCTGGCCGGGGTCTCCAAGGCGACCATGAGCCGGCTGTTCCGCAAGCTCGGCTACGAGGACTTCGAGGGGCTGCGCGAGGACCTGCGCACCCAGCGCGGGCGCGGCCTGCCCATCGCGGTGGACCCCGCGCCCGGGCTGCGCGAGCGGCTGGAGCAGGAGGTCAAGAACCTGGAGAAGGTCTACGCCGCGCTCGACGACGCGACGCTCGACCAGATCGCCGAGGCCCTGGCGACCGCGGGCGACGTCGTGGTCGTCGGACGCCGGGGCTCGCTCGGTCCGGCCACACAGCTGCGGCGCAACCTGGTCCAGGTGCGCGGGCGTGTGCACCTGGCGCCCGGCCCGGGCCAGTCGCTCGCCGACGACCTCGTGGGCCTCGGCCCCGACGACGTCGTCGTGGTGGTCTCGATCCGCCGGCACGCGTTCCGTGTGGGCGAGATGGTCGAGGCCCTCCTGGCCGACGGCGTCCGGGTGCTGCTGCTCGCCGACGCCAGCCTGCGGCACCTCGCGAGCAGCGTGACCTGGTGGATCGAGTGCCCCATCACGACCGAGGGCGCGTTCGACTCGCTGGTCGCGCCGGTCAGCGTCGTGGCGATGTTGTCCGACCGGGTGCACGAGGTGCTCGACGGCTCGACCGCGCGCGTCGAGGCGATCGACGCCCGGTACGAGCTGCTGCGCGAGATCGACGAGAGGTGACCTGCGGCTTCATGGACCTGGACATCGACACCGTGCGGATCGCGCGGACCCGCGAGGACTGCGTGCTGCGGCCCGGCGAGGTGTTCCTGGGCGGGGGCACGTTCCTGTACTCCGAGCCGGTGCCCGCCGGGGTGACCGGACTGGTGGACCTCACGGGGCTCGGCTGGGAGCCGTGGTCCGTGGACGGGGCCGGGCTGCGGGTGTCCGGCACGTGCACGCTGGCCGAGCTGGTCGCGGGGCCGGGGGCACTCGGCGGTGCTCCCGGGGCGGCCGGTCCGTACCGGGCGCTCGGGATCGTGGGGGAGTGCGTCTCGGCGCTGTCCCTGTCCGCGAAGGTCGCGCGGACCGCGACCGTGGGCGGCAACCTCGCGCTGGGGCTGCCCGCCGGTTCGATGGTCGGTCTGTTCGGGGCGCTCCACGGTCAGGCGGTGATCTGGATGCCGGACGGCGGCTCGCGCGAGGTCGCCGGCGCCGACCTGGTCACGGGCGCGGGCGTGGTCGCCCTGGAGCCGGGGGAGGTGCTCCGCGAGGTCCGGGTGCCGGCCTTCGCGCTCGCTCGGCGCACCGTGTTCCGGCGGGCCTCGCTCACCCCGAACGGCCGGACGGCGGCCATGGTGACGGGCCGGGCGGGCGAGCGCGGCCCCCGGATCGTCGTGACGGCATCGGTGACGGCGCCGCACGGCCTGTACGCCCGCGACCACGACATGCTCGACCGCTGGCTCGACCGGATCGGCAGCACCGTCGGCTGGTTCGAGGACACCCACGGCAGCGCCCGCTGGCGCGCCGCGATGACTCGGCGCCTGGCGCACGAGGCGCTCGACGAGCTGGGCGGTGCGGCTTGAGTACATCCAGGTGGACATATCGCCGCGGGGAAACGGGTACTCCGCCAGGCGTGTTGCTCTGCGTCGACAATGTCTACGCAGAGCAACACACCTCGGAGAGATGGACTTTCCCCGAGACGCTCCACAACCTGACGGGCCGGGCCGGCCGGCCGCAGCGCAGGGCTCCCCGGTCTCGGCCGCCGCGGACGGGGTGCGGCGCATGAGGGTCGACGGCGCCGACGTCACGGCCGAGCCCCGGCCGGGCCAGTGCCTGCGTACCTTCCTGCGCGAACAGGGCACCACCGCCGTGAAGAAGGGCTGCGACGCGGGCGACTGCGGCGCGTGCACCGTGCTGCTCGACGGCGCCCCGGTGCAGTCGTGCCTGGTGCCCGCGCACCGCGCCGTCGACGCCGAGGTGGTCACGGCGGCAGGTCTCGGCCGGTTAGGCCCGGGCGGCGACCCGGACGCCGACGCGGAGGCCCTGCACCCCGTGCAGCGCGCGTTCGTCGAGGCCGCCGGGTTCCAGTGCGGCTTCTGCACCGCGGGCATGGTCTGCACGGTCGCGGGTTCGCTGGTCGAGCCTGCCGAGACTGATGCGCCGTCGACCAGCGAGCTCCTCAAGGGCAACCTCTGCCGCTGCACCGGGTACCGGTCGATCCGCGACGCCGTCGCCGGCCGCGTGAACACCGAGGTCGCGGAGCCGGGGGAGGCGTTCGGCCGGGCCGTCGTCGCGCCGGCCGCGGCGCGGATCGTGCGCGGGCGCGAGCCGTACACCCTGGACGAGCCGGCCCCGCCCGGCCTGCTGCACGTCGCCGTGCTCGGCAGCCCGCACCCGCACGCGCGGATCACCCGCATCGACGCGACCGCGGCCCGGCAGGCGCCCGGCGTGCACCTGGTGCTCACGCACCACGACGTCCCGGACACCCTCTACTCGACCGGACGGCACCAGAACCGGCTCGACGACCCCGACGACACCCGCATGCTCGACCCCGTGCTGCGGTTCGTGGGCCAGCGCGTCGCGGTCGCCGTCGCCGAGACGCCGCGGCGGGCCCGCGAGGCGCTCGCCCTGGTCCGGGTCGAGTACGAGGTGCTGCCCGCCGTCCTCGACCCCGAGGCCGCCCGCGGCCCCGGCGCGCCGCTGCTGCACCCCGGCAAGACACCGGCGGAGCACCGCGTCGCGGAGGCGGGCCGCAACGTCGTCGCGCAGGTCCACGAGGAGTACGCCGCACCCGGGCAGGACGGCGTCGAGGCGGCCCTGGCGGCGTCCGCGGCGACCGTGACCGGGACCTGGACCACGGCGCGCGTGAACCACGTCGCGCTGGAGACGCACGGCGCCCGCGCCTGGCTGGAGCCGGGCCCCGGCGCCGACAGTCCCGGCGCCGACAGTCCCGACGGCCCCGTCCTGCACGTGCGCACCTCCACCCAGGTGCCGTTCCTCGTGCGCGACGAGCTCGCCCGCCTCCTGGACCTGCCGCGGGACCGCGTCCGCGTGGTCGCGGGCCGCGTCGGCGGCGGGTTCGGCGGCAAGCAGGAGCTCCTCGTGGAGGACGTCGTCGCGCTCGCGACCCTGCGTACCGGGCGGCCCGTGCAGTGGGAGCTCACCCGCACCGAGCAGTTCACGACCGTGCCGTGCCGCCACCCGTTCCGGGTCACGGTGCGCGCCGGCGCGACCGCGACCGGGGAGCTCACGGCGCTCGCGATCGACGTGCTGGCCGACACCGGCGCCTACGGCAACCACGCGCCCGGCGTCATGTTCCACGGCGTGCACGAGTCCATGGCCGTGTACCGCGCCCCGAACAAGCGCGTCGACGCCGAGTCGGTCTACACGAACAACCTGCCGTCCGGCGCGTTCCGCGGGTACGGGCTGGGGCAGGTGCAGTTCGCGATCGAGGGTGCGCTCGACGAGCTCGCCGCCCGGCTGGACCTTGACCCGGTCGAGCTGCGCCGCCGCAACGTCATCCGCCCGGGCGACCCCTTCGTCGTCGGGCAGCCGGTGGACGGCGACCTGGAGTACGGGTCCTACGGCCTGGACCAGTGCCTCGACCTCGTCGACGACGCGCTGGCCTCCGGCCGCGGCGAGACCGCCCCGGACGGCTGGGCCGAGGGGCGCGGGGTGGCGCTCGCGATGATCGCGACCATCCCGCCGCGCGGGCACTACACGCACGCGCGGGTCACGGTCGCGCCCGACGGCGACTTCGTGGTCGACGTCGGCACCGCCGAGTTCGGCAACGGCACCACTACCGTGCACGCGCAGCTCGCGGCGACGGAGCTGGGCGTGCCGGTCGAGCGGGTGCGCGTGCGCCCGTCCGACACGGCGACGTCCGGCCACGACACCGGCGCCTTCGGCTCCGCGGGCTCCGTGGTGGCGGGCCTGGCGGTCCAGCGCGCGGCCGCGGCCCTGCGCGCCGAGCTCGACGCGGTGGTCCCGACCGGCTCGACCCGCGGCGGGCCTGGCGGTCGAGGCGACGCACCCGGCGGTCGAGCCCGTCGGGACCTGGCCGGGATGTCGGCCGAGGCCACGCACGACGGTTCGCCCCGGTCCGTCGCGTTCAACGTGCACGGTTTCCGCGTCGCCGTGCAGCGCGAGACCGGCGCCGTGCGCATCCTCCAGTCCGTGCAGGCCGCCGACGCCGGTGTCGTGATCAACCCGGAGCAGCTCCGCGGGCAGGTCGAGGGCGGGGTGGCACAGGCGATCGGCTCGGCCCTGACCGAGGAGCTCGTGGTGCGCGACGGCGTGGTCGTGACCGACAGGCTGCGGCACTACCGCGTGCCGCAGGCCGCCGACATCCCGGAGACCGAGGTGCTGTTCGCCGACACCGTCGACCGGCTCGGGCCCCGCGGCGCCAAGTCGATGAGCGAGGCGCCGTACAACCCGGTGGCGCCCGCGCTGGCCAACGCGATCACCGACGCGACCGGCGTGCGCCCGCGCGACCTGCCGATGCGCCCCGACCGGCTGTGGGAGCTGCTGCGCTGAGCGCCATGGCACCCGAGATCGGTCCCTTGCGTCGAGACCGGTCCATCAACCGACCGGTCTCGACG
>NZ_JBHVEG010000118.1:0-19881 GCF_042802395.1 Promicromonospora sp. NPDC057488 | reverse complement strand
CCGTTCAGCGGTTCCGCCTCGCCCTTGCCGTGCGCCGGGCAGTACCGGCGGACCAGCAGGTCAGCCCGGGTAGGACGCGAGGTCCACGTCCTCGGCGATCGGCTGCCAGACGCCGGTCTCCTCGTGCTCCAGGTCGCCGCCCCGGGTGACCACGAGGATCCCGTGGTCGTTCACGCCGGCCGCGAGCTGCGCGACGTCGGTGAGCCCCGGCAGCTGGCGCGACTGGCCGCCGGTGCTGGCCTGACCACCCACTCCCGCGGTCCAGACGGCCGACGTGCCGTCGCTGTCCCGGGTCAGGAGCGCGAGCGTGGTGAGCCCGTTCCAGCGGGCCTCGACGGTGTCGACCACCGGTGCCGCCACCGTCAGCGCGGGCGCGAGGCTGACGGGGGTGTGCTGGGCGTCGCGCACCACGCCCGCCACCTGCACCTGCCGACCGGACGGCGTCTCGCTGACGACGGCGACGCGCGCGCCCTCCGGCGACACGGACACGCTGATCACGCGGCGGCCGCTGAGCCACTCGGGCTCCAGCTTGACCACGTCGAGCGTGTCCGTCGAGACCTGCAGCTCACCCTGCCCGCCGCTGGTCCAGGTGCTGCCGAACTTGTCCACCGACGGCGCCGCCAGGTCCGTGCCCTCGAGGATCGGCACGGGGCCCTCGCCCTCGTCGAGGGACAGGTTCACGATCTGGTCGGTGCCGTCGCGCACCACGGTCGGCGTGGTCGAGGGGCTGACGGCGAGCGCGGTCGGGTCGATCCCCGACAGGTCGACGGACATGTCGTGCTCCGCGAGCCGGCCGTCGTCCACCCGGTACAGGTCGCCGTCCTTCAGCACGATCGCCTGGGCGATCGTCGCCGGCAGGTCGACCTCGGCGGCGTCGACGGACAACCTGTTCTGGTCGCTGTACAGCTCGACCGGGATCACGCGGCCGGCGCCCTCGGAGAGGGTGGCGGAGAGCTGGGCGGCGATCACCGCGCGCTGGGCGGCCTGGACGGAGCTGATCTGCTCGCTGAGCCGGATGGCGACGCTCTCGGCGTCGTCCCGGCCCGGCACCGACTGCGACATGAGCTGCGTGCCCTCCGGCACCAGGGACTGCGTGGCGCCCTGGAGCCACTCGGGCGGCCCGGCCAGGGTCTCCTTCACGGCGACCGTCTGCCACGCGCGGCGCGGGAACCAGCGCAGGTCGGGCACGAGGGTCTTGATGTCGCCCGCGCTCGGGAAGTAGAGCCGCGTCGCCCGGAACTGGCTGGTGAACAGGTTCGCGGGCACGAGCACGCCGTTGTCGAGGGCCGAGATGCGCCACTCGCCGCCGACCTTGACGACCTTGAACCGGTAGGGGACCTCCCGAGGGCTGCCGGCCTCGGTGTAGGCGCCGGCGCTGTCGACGGTCGCGATGGTCGTCGCCCGGACGACGATGTCGATCGTGTCGGTGCTCCCGAGCTCGACCGCCTCCTCGAAGGGTTCCGGCATCGGCGCCTCGCGCACGACGCGCACCGCCTCCTCCGGCTCCCAGGTCTGCGCGACGTCGGCGGTCAGGAACTCCCGGGCCGTCTGGAACTCCTTGGGCGACGTCGCGGCCGCGACCGCGGCCTGCAGGAAGCCCGACACGATCAGCTGCGGGTCGGTACCGGGCACGGGGCCCTGCGGCAGCAGGGTGATGTCGCCCTGCGTCTCGACGGGTGCGTTGCCCACCCGGACCGGCCCCGACGTCGGGATCTGTGCGCAGGCGCCGAGCCCGAGGGCGAGCAGCGCGACGACGACGGCCGCCGCCGCGTTTCCGGGCCTGCGCATCAGTGCACCTCCAGGTCGTTCGGCGCGGATCTCGGTCCGGCTTCCGCGCCGTGCTCGTCCGGCTCGCTGTACAGGTCGGGGATCTGCGTCGGCGTCGGGCCCGCGGACGGGTGCACCACGGGGATCTGGCCGGTGCGGACGCCGGGCTCGTGGGACGCGGGCGCCATCGTCACCGGCGGCTCCCCCACCTGGACGCCGGCGCTGCGCGGCAGCGTGAGGCGGAAGCTCGCGCCCTGCCCGGGACGCCCCCAGGCGTCGAGACGGCCCGCGTGCAGGTGCGCGTCCTCGAGCGCGATCGCCAGGCCCAGCCCGGAGCCGCCCGTGGTGCGGGCGCGCGCCGGGTCGGCCCGCCAGAACCGGTCGAAGACGTGCTCGACCTCCTGCTTCGTCATACCGACGCCGTAGTCCCGCACGACGACGGCGACCGCGCGGTCGTCCTGCGCGACGGTCACCTCGACCGGACGCTCCTCGGCGTGCTCGATGGCGTTGACCACGAGGTTGCGCAGGATGCGCTCGATCCGGCGCGGGTCGAAGTCGGCCGCGGCGTCGGCGTCGGGCAGGCGCACGGAGACCCGGACGTCCTTGGTCTCGGCGAGCGGGGCGGCCTGCTCCACCACGGACATGACCAGGTCGCGCAGGTCGCGGCGCTCGGCGTCGAGCACGGCGGCACCCGCGTCGAACCGGCTGATCTCCAGCAGGTCCGCCAGGAGCGACTCGAACCGGTCGATCTGGCCCAGGAGCAGCTCGGCGGAGCGGCTGGCGTCCGCGTCCATCTGGTCGCGCGAGTCGTGGATGATCTCGCTCGCCATCCGGATGGTCGTCAGCGGCGTGCGCAGCTCGTGGGAGACGTCGGAGACGAACCGGCGCTGCATGGCGGAGAGCTCCTCCATGCGCCGGATCTGGTCCTGCAGGCTCTCGGCCATCTCGTTGAACGACCGCGCCAGGCTCGCCATCTCGTCGGCCCCGCGCGCGCCGGGCATGCGCTCCGAGAGGTGCCCCTCGGCGAGCCGCTCGGCCACGGTGGCGGCCCGGGTCACCGGGGTCACCGTCTGCCGGGCCATGGTCCAGGTGACGACGCCGAGCAGCGCCAGCATGCCGAACCCGCCCGCGAGCAGCACGCGGTGCACGAACGACAGGGTCTCCTGCTCCGGCTCCAGCGAGTAGAGGTAGTAGATCTCGAAGCGCGAGTCCGGCGCGGCCTGGACCGTCGAGCCCACGATGACGCCCGGCCGGACGACGTTCCGGTCGTCGATCGCCGGGATGCCCACCGCCTGCAGCACCTGGTCGTCGTCGGAGGCGATGTTCGCCTGGCGCAGCTCGTCGGTGATGACCACGTCCCGCAGGTCACCCCGGGACACGACGTCGGAGACCTGTGCGGTGCCGCCCGGCTCCTGCAGCAGGAAGTAGTCCTGCGCGGTGGAGCCGCTGGTGGCGGTGAGCGTCGAGACCGTGTCGTTCAGCAGGCTCTGCAGCTCGCCGTCCGACGTCGTCGCGGAGCTCGAGAAGTTCTCCGAGACCTGCGTCGTCAGCGCGGCGGCCTCGCGGTCGATCGCCGCGAGACGCTGCTCGTAGATCCCGTCGCGGACCGACGTCGACAGGTACAGCCCGAGCACCGCGATGGCCGCGAGGCCGATCGCCAGCGCGGTGGTGACGACACGCAGCTGCAGCGAGGAGCGCCACTGCGCGACCCCGCGCCGGGTGGCCCGGACCGTGACCACCCGGGCCCGTGAGACCACCCGGCGGAGCCGTGTGACCAGGCCGGACGGCATCAGCGGGTCGCGCCCGCCTTGTAACCGACGCCGCGCACCGTCAGGACGATCTCCGGGTTCTCCGGGTCACGCTCGATCTTGGAGCGCAGCCGCTGCACGTGGACGTTGACCAGGCGCGTGTCGGCGCTGTGCCGGTAGCCCCACACGCGCTCCAGCAGCACCTCGCGCGTGAACACCTGCCACGGCTTGCGGGCCAGTGCCACGAGCAGGTCGAACTCGAGCGGGGTGAGCGCGATGCGCTCGCCGTCGCGCATGACGGTGTGGCCGGTGACGTCGATCTCGACGTCGCCCACCACGAGCCGCTCCGGGCCCGGGTCCTCGCTGCGGCGCAGGCGGGCCTTGATCCGGGCCACGAGCTCCTTGGGCTTGAACGGCTTGGACACGTAGTCGTCGGCGCCGGACTCGAGGCCCACCACGACGTCGAGCGTGTCCGACTTGGCCGTCAGCATGATGATCGGCACGCCCGACTCGGCGCGGATCTCGCGGCAGACCTGGACGCCGTCCTTGCCCGGGAGCATGAGGTCGAGCAGCACGAGGTCGGGTTGGTGGGTCCGGAACATTCCCAGCGCGGAGTCCCCGTCGGCACAGAAGATCGCCTCGATGCCCTCACCCTTGAGGACGATGCCGATCATCTCCGCCAGTGCTGTGTCGTCGTCGACGACAAGAACTCGTACCTTCATGCCCTCCAGTGTGCCAGCCTGGTCCAGTAAACCCGTCCTCGCGGGCTGCTACCTGGCGTTTTCGGCGCAGGTTCACCCGGTTCGGGGCGAATGGCCGCGTTGCGGGAACCCGCACCGGGTACGGGGGACAACCCCCGCGAGATCGGGCGGTCGACCCCATGTCGCGGGCACACCCGCGGGGGCGAACCTGGCACCATGACAACCATGACCGTCGACCGGCTCACGGCCGGTGCCGTCCAGGGCGGCGCCGCCCGGCCAGGTCCCCACTTCCTGACCGCACCGTTCTCGGGCCGCACCTGGCGGGAGCAGGGCTACCTGACCCTGGTGCTCCTGCTGGCCCCGTTCGCCTTCACGTACACGATCTTCGCCGTGAGCTTCACCGTCGGTATCGCCGTCACCGTGGTCGGCCTCTTCGTCGCCGGCGCCGTGGTGCTCGGCGGACGGGGCTGGGGCGCGGTCTACCGCGGCCTGGCCCGCGACCTGCTCGACCTCGACGTCGCCGTGCCGGCCCCGTACGTGCGGACCCGCGGCTTCTGGCGCACGCTCGGCTCCCTGGTCGGCGACGCCACCGGGTGGCGCGCGCTGCTGTTCATGCTGGTCACGTTCCCGCTGGCGATCCTCGCGTTCGTCACGAGCGTGACCATCCTGTTCACCGGACTGGGCGCGCTGACCTACGGCATCTGGTTCCGGTACCTGCCCACGCAGGCCGACAGCGCGGGCACGCTCCACCGGGGCGCCTCGTTCGGCACCGACTACTTCATCGACACACCGCCGCGCATCCTCGTCGCCGCGCTGGCGGGGCTGGTGCTGTTCTTCTGCTGGCCGTGGATCACGCGGATGTTCGCGCTGCTGTTCCGGGTGCTCACCGCCGGCCTGCTGAGCCCGACCCGGGCGAGCCTGCGCGTGGCCGAGCTGGAGCGGTCCCGCACCGGCACCGTGGACGACGCCGACGCCCGCCTGCGCAGCATCGAGCGCGACCTGCACGACGGCACGCAGGCGCGCCTCGTGGCCGTCGCCATGCAGCTCGGCGAGGCGCGGGAGCACCTGGCCGAGGGCGGCGACGTCACCCAGGCCGCCGAGCTGGTCGACACGGCCCACGCGTCGACCAAGGAGGCGCTCACCGAGCTGCGCGAGCTGGCCCGGGGCATCCACCCGCCGGCGCTCGACAGCGGCCTCGGGGTAGCCCTCGAGACGCTCGCCGCGCGGTCGGCCCTGCCGGTCACCGTGGACGTGGACCCGAGCGTCGAGGCGGACGGCCGCCTGGTGCCGGCCCTGGAGTCGATCGCCTACTTCAGCGTCGCCGAGCTGGTCACCAACGCGGCCAAGCACGCCCGCGCCTCCGGGGTGTACGTGCTGGTCGAGTCCGTGGAGCGGGCGGGCGGCCCCGACGCCGCGCTCCGCATCCGGGTGCGCGACGACGGCCGCGGCGGCGCCGAGGTCGTCGCGCCCGACGGCTCGGGGCAGCGGTCGGGCCTGGCCGGCCTGGCCGAGCGGGTGCGGTCGGTCGACGGCACGTTCGACCTGTCCAGCCCGGTGGGCGGGCCTACGGTGGTCACCGTGACCCTGCCCACCGCCCGCGCCACCGGCCCGGCATGACCGGCCCGGCCGTGCCGACCCGCCCGACGCCGGACGCGGGGCTGCGCGTGCTGCTCGCCGAGGACTCGGCGATCCTGCGCGACGGCCTCGCCGCGCTCCTGACCCGCCGCGGCCACGCCGTGCGCACCGTCGCCGACGGCGCCGCGCTGGAGCGCGAGGTGGCCCGCGTCGCACGCGAGGAGTCGCTGCCCGACGTCGTCGTCGCGGACATCCGCATGCCGCCCACCTTCACCGACGAGGGCCTGCGGGCCGTGCTGAACCTGCGGTCCCGGCATCCCGCGCTGCCGGTGCTGCTGTTCTCGCAGTACGTGGAGACCCGGTACGCGAGCCTGCTCCTGGCCGGGGACGCCCGGGGCGTGGGCTACCTGCTCAAGGACCGCGTGGCCGACGTGCGCGACTTCGTCGCAGCGCTCGGTCGCGTGGCGCGCGGCGAGACCGTGCTGGACCCCGAGGTGGTCACGCAGCTCATGGGCACCGCCCGCCAGGACGTCGCCCTGGAACGCCTGTCGGCCCGCGAGCGCGAGGTACTGGGGCTGATGGCCCAGGGCAGGTCCAACGGGGCGATCGCCGACACGCTGCACCTGTCCTACGGCGCGGTCGAGAAGAACGTCGCGGCGATCTTCACCAAGCTCGACCTGCCGCAGGACGCCGCCGACCACCGCCGGGTCCTGGCCGTGCTCCGCCACCTCGGGGTCTGACCCGCCGGGCCGGGGCTGCACCCCGGCCCGGCGTCCGACGTCCGGAGCCCGGCGGCAGGCGTCAGAGCCGCCCGGCCGCCTTGAGGGCCAGGTACTCGTCGGCCAGGCGCGGCGCCAGGTCGTCCGGCAGCGCCTCGACCACGTCGGCGCCGTAGCGGCGCAGCATCGTGGTCACGGCGGTGCGCTCCAGGTCGCCGCGGGCGGCCGCCGCGGCGTCGTACACCTCGGCCACCGTCTCGCGGCCGGCGCGCAGCCCCGCCACCTCCTCGTCCGCGACGGACGCGACGACCACGGTGTGGTCGCGCGCGAGCTGGTCCACCACGGGCAGCAGGCCGTTCTCCACGGCCGCCGGGTCGAGGGTGGTCAGCAGCACCACGAGCGCGCGCTGGGTCATGCGGGTGCGCACCTGCGTCACCACGCCCGGCCAGTCCGTCTCCAGCAGCACCGGCTCGACGGTCGCCAGGGACTCCGCCAGGGCCGGCATGAGGCGCGGCCCGGCCGCGCCCGCCACCCGCGCCCGCACGGTGCGGTCGAACGCCACGAGCTCCACGCGGTCGCCCGCGTGGCCGGCCAGCGCCGAGAGCAGCAGGGCCGCCTCGATGCTGGTGTCCAGGCGCGGGGCGCCCGTCGAGTCCGCGGCGCCCACCCGGGCGGCGGCCGTGCGGCCCGTGTCGAGCACGATCAGCACGCGCCGGTCCCGCTCGGGACGCCACGTGCGCACCACCACCTCACGCCGCCGGGCAGTCGCGCGCCAGTCGATCGAGCGCACGTCATCGCCCACGACGTACTCCCGCAGCGAGTCGAACTCCGTGCCCTCGCCGCGGATCTGCACCGCGGCACGGCCGTCCATCTCGCGCAGCCGCGCCAGGCGCGACGGCAGGTGCTTGCGGCTGGCGAACTCGGGCAGCACCCGCAGGCGCCCCGGCACGGGCAGCGTCACCTGCCGGCCGGCCAGGCCCAGCGGCCCGAGGCTGCGGACGGTCACGCCGCCGGCCGCCCGGTCCCCGCGCCGCGTGGGCACGAGGGTGGTGGGCAGCCGGGCGGCCTCGCCGTCGGGCAGGTCCACGTGGTGCCGCCCCGGGCCGCCCGCGGCCGGGCGCACGCGCTCGGACCGGCCGCGGCCCGGGCCCGCGCCGGCCGAGGGCCCCCACGCGTCCCGGACCACGGCGCGCAGGCGCCGGCCCGAGGCGTTGCGGACCACGAGCTCGCTGGTGGCCTCGGACCGCAGCCGGACGGAGCCCGGCACACGCCGCTGCACCGCCACGCGGCGCGGCGAGGCCGCCAGGGCGACGTCGGCCACGCAGGCCAGGACCACGACCGTGGCCCAGATGAGCACCGTCCCGTTGGCCGGCCAGATCAGCACGGGCACCACGCCGAGGCCCATCAGGGCGGCGGCCCGCCACGTCACGACCATGCGGCCCTCAGCGCGGCACGGGCACGGAGGCCAGCACCGTGTCCAGCACGCCCTCGGCGGTGACGCCCTCCAGCTCGGCCTCGGCGCGCAGCTGCACGCGGTGCCGGAGCGTCGGGTGGGCCAGCGCCTTGATGTCGTCGGGCGTCACGAACGAGCGCCCCGACAGCCATGCCCAGGCCCGCGCCGTGCGCAGCAGCGCGGTGGCGCCACGCGGCGAGACACCGAGCGAGAGGGACGGCGAGAACCGGGTGGCGCGGCAGACGTCGACCGCGTAGCCGAGCACCTCGCGCGACACCTGGACCAGGGCGACCTCGGCGCGGGCGCGCTCCAGCACGCCGGCGTCGGCGACGGGCGTGACCCCGGCGGCGGCCAGGTTGCGGGGGTCGAACCCGGCGGCGTGCCGGGCCAGGACCTCGACCTCCTGGTCGCGCTCGGGCAGCGGCAGCACCAGCTTGAGCAGGAACCGGTCGAGCTGGGCCTCGGGCAGCGAGTAGGTGCCCTCGTACTCGACGGGGTTCTGCGTGGCGATGACCAGGAACGGGTCCGGGAGCGGACGCGGCGTGCCGTCCACCGACACCTGCCGCTCCTCCATGGCCTCGAGCAGGGACGCCTGGGTCTTCGGGGGCGTGCGGTTGATCTCGTCCGCCAGCACCAGGTTGGTGAACACGGGGCCCTCGCGGAACGAGAACTCGGCCGTGCGCGCGTCGTAGACGAGCGAGCCCGTCACGTCACCCGGCATGAGGTCGGGCGTGAACTGGATGCGCTTGGTGTCCAGCTTCAGCGCCGCCGCGAGGGTGCGGACCAGCAGCGTCTTGGCGACGCCCGGCACACCCTCCAGGAGCACGTGCCCCTGGCAGAGCAGCGCGATGAGCAGGCTGGTCACGGCCGCGTCCTGCCCGACGACGGCCTTGCCCACCTCCGTGCGGACGGCCGCCAGGGCGGAGCGCAGCTCCTGCGACGGGGCGGGCGGGGCGCTCGGGGCGGACGCCGGCGCGGGCTCGGCGTCGGCCTGGCCGTCGACCGGGACGGTCTGCACGGTCTGGGCGGACGCCGGCTCCGCGGGCTGCGCGGTGGGCTGTTCGGGGAAGGCTGGTTCGGTCACGGTCGGTGGACCTCGCTCTCCAGGGTGTCGAGTCGGCGCACGAGCTCGGCGAGCGCGGCGTCGTCAGCGGGCGGTGGGCCGTAGAGCAGGTCTGCCACCTGCTGCGACGGGCGGTTCGTGGCGGCCACGACGGCGTCGACCACGGTGTTGGCATCGGAGGAGCGGGCCAGGCCGAGGCGCGTGGCGACCCGGTCGGCGGACGCGGCGCGCAGGCCCGCGGCGGCGTGCCCGCGGGCGCGGGCCGCCCGGTACAGCCGGGCTCGGCCGCGGGTGGCCTCGGCGGAGCGGACGAGCACCGGCAGGTCCTCGACCACCAGCGGGCCCATGCGGCGCACCCGCCAGAAGGCGAGCAGCACGGCGGCGAGCACCACCACGAGGGCGACGGGGGCCGACCCGGGCGGCATCAGCGCGTTCACCTGGCCGCGCTCGGCGGGCGTGGGCGTGTCCCCGCCGGTGCTGATGTCCATCGGGTTGGGCACCAGCCAGACGAGGTCCTCGTTCTGCCCGAGCATCCACAGCGCGAGCGCCGCGTTGCCCTCGTCCAGGACCGAGCCGTTGCGGACCACCGCGGGGTCGTTGACCACGGTGACCGAGCGGTCCGGGAAGTCCAGCCGCGCGTAGGCGTAGGCCCCGGTGTCGTCCGGCCAGCACAGCACCGGGCGGACCTTGTCGGAGCTGTCCGACGCGTCGTACAGGCCGGGGGTCAGCGTGACCGTGCCCGCCGCCTCGGCGGCCGGGTCGGCGCACTGCGGCTGCGTCGGAGCGGCCTGCTCGCCGTAGGTGATGTCGAGCATGTCCTGGCTCACGCCCGCGACCATGCTGTAGTCGGGCTGGAGCACGACCAGGTCGGCGCCCGTGCGGTTCAGCGCCGAGATCTGGTCGTCGGCGAAGAACGACGGGTTGGGCGTGATCAGCAGCGTGCTGTCCTTGCCCGCGGCGGCCACGGCGTCGGCCACCGAGGTGACGTGGGTGATCTGCACGCCCTGGTCCTTCAGCACCTCCGCCACGGCCATGGCCCCGCCCGGCTCCGGGTTGTCCGGCGCGTACGGGTCGGCGGACGTCGGCGGGCGGACCACCGCGAGGAACAGCACGAACAGCGCGACGATGCCGAGCACCGTGAGCGGCCAGCGCGCCCGGCGCCACCGGCTCGCTGCGCGCGACCGGCCGGTCGTGTCGTCGCCGATGACCACCGGCGGCTCGTCGACCGGACCCGTGGGCGCCGACGCCACCGCGGACGGCGGCGTCGGGGCGGGCGGGGCCGGGAGCTGCGCGGTCATGCGGACACCTCGTGCTGCTCGTCGGCGCGCCCGGCCACGGTGCCGGGCCGGGCCGCGGCGACCTGGGTATCGAGCTCACGCAGGGCCGCGTCGTCCGCGGCCGTGGCGACCCGGTCGCCGTACTCGACGCCGTCGAACAGGTCGGCGCCGGAGCGCAGGCCGGCCGCCTGGCCGGGCAGGCGCTCGCCCGCGTCGCCCGCGGCCTCCTGCGCCGTGCGGCCGGGGCGCGGCTCGATGATCACGCGTTCCTCCAGGGACCGGACCACGGCCCGGAAACGTTCGGCGGCGGCCTTGTTCCAGTCGCCCGACGCCGCGGCGGCGTCGGCCGCGCTCCGCATCTGGGCGGCCGTGCGGGCGTCGTCGGTGTCGAGCACCTCGGCGGAGCCCGCGCGGTCGCGGCCCAGGCGCACCGGCCCGGCCACCAGCCAGGCGATCCCGAGGACGATCGCCGCGACGACGGCGATGACGATCCCGAGCTGCGGCCCGGACATCGAGGCGTCGGGCCAGTCGATCCCGTTCAGCCAGTCCATGACCCAGCCGATCAGGCGCGACAGCAGCGACTCGCGCTCCGCGTACTCGGGACGCTGCAGCTCGCTGGTGAGCCACTCGCGTGCGGTGTCCCGGTCCGGGACGACGGGCAGATCGGCCCTCATGTCACTTGTCCGCCGCGGCTGCGGCCGCGGCCTGCAGCTGCACGTCCAGTCCCTCGCGACGCATCCGGGTGTCGATGTAGAGCAGGGCGACGACGCCGCCGAGGAACAGCACGCTCATGCCGCCCGTGATCACGTAGGTGAGCCCGTAGCCGGCGGCCATGGCCGCGTCGCTGGCCGTCATCATCGCCACGCCCATCAGCGCGCCGATCGGGAACGCGACGATCTGACCGATCACGCTCAGGATGATCGAGGTCAGCAGGTAGATGCCGAGCACCCGCCAGAACGTGCCGCGCGTCAGCTTCCAGGCGCGCGTGAATGTGGCCCAGAACCCGCCGCCCTCGACCGCGAGCGCCGGCGGGACCAGGATCACGCGGGTGAACGCCCAGACGCCGGCCACCAGGAGCGCGGCGAGCACGAGGAACACGCCGACCACGCCGAGCGTGGGGTCCACGGCGAAGAGCCCGACGATGACGCCGACCGCCACGGTGTAGGCCACGATCATGACGAGGGCCGACAGGAGCGAGAAGCCGATCAGGAACCAGGCGCGCTTGGCGACGCGTCGCCAGGCGTCGGACACCGAGATCTTGCGGCCGATGACGGAGTCGCTGACGGAGATGGCCATGACGCCCATCGCGAGCGGCGTGGCGAGCGTGAGCAGCAGCCCGGTGCCGAGCAGCGACCCGTAGGTGACGCCCAGCATGTCCTGCGTGAGGCCCATGTCGTCCAGCAGCGGGTCGTTCCCGGCCGTGGCGAGGACGCTGCCGAACAGGTCGGTGAACCAGGTGGTCAGCGGGATGCTGAGCAGGGTGCCGATCGCGACGGCCACGATCACGATGATCGCCGTGAGCCCGAGCGTGACGGCAGGGTTGTGCCGCACCGCGCCGAACGCGCCGTCGTACAGCTCACCGAGGGTGAGGGGGCGCAGCGGGACGATGCCGGGCTTGTCGGCGGCGGGCCGGTAGCCCGGGACCGCTCCGCCGGGCGCGTGCTGGCCGTACTGGCTCTGCCCGTACTGGGTCTGGCCGTACTGGTTCTGCCCGTACTGCCCGGCGGGCGGCGTGCCGTACTGCGGCTGCGCCGGCGCCTGCGGAGCGGACGGGTCGTACCCGGGCGCGTACTGCCCGTACCGCGGCGGCTCGCCCCAGCCGGCGGGCTGGGACCCTCCGGACTGCGGGGGCGTCGGCTGCGCCGGCTGGTCGGGTGCGCTCTCGGGCGTCGTCATGGGGCGTGCTCCGGATGTCGTCTGGGGTGGTGCCTGTGCGCCGCAACCCTAGTACGGGGCACCGACACGGGGTGGCGTAACTCGTGGGCCCGGGCGGGTCGCCACGCAACCGTCACCCGGCTGTAACCACCGTAGCGCCGGCCTCGTGCTCGGCGAGGTCGCCGGAGGCGCCGGCCCGGACGGCCCGGCCGCCCAGCACGTACACGTAGGTCCAGAAGGCGGCGAGCACGATCGCGCCGATCACGATCTTGAGCCACCAGTACAGCCCGGAGCCGGTCACGAAGCCCTCGACGAGGCCGGAGACGGCCAGGGCCACGGCGAGCCCGATGACCGTTGTGATCAGGGCGCGGCCCTCGGCGGCCATGGCGACCGAGCGCTTGCGGTGCCCGGGGTCGATGAGCGTCCAGAACAGCCGCAGGCCTGCGGCACCCGCCACGAAGATGCAGGTCAGCTCCAGCAGGCCGTGGGGCGCGATGAGCGTGAGGAAGAGGTCGAGCTCGTCGTGCGCGGCCATCATGCCGCCGGTGGCGCCGATCTGGACCGCGTTCTGCCAGAGCACGTTCAGGGTGAAGAGGCCGGTGATGCCGCCGGCCACGGCCTGCGCCGCGATCCAGGCGTTGTTGGTCCACACCACGGCGGCGAACCCGATGCCGGGGTCGTAGTAGGAGGCGAAGGCCTCGTTGACGTAGTTCTCCTGCGCCGACGGCGGCATCATGGCGTTCATCGCCTCGGTGTCGGAGGCGATGTAGACGCCCGCGACGATCGCGACGAGGAGGCAGGCCGCCGTCACGGCGTGCGACCACCACCGGATCCGGTAGAACGCGGCGGGCAGCGACACGACGGCGAAGCGCACCACCTCGCGCCAGGCGGGCTCGTGGGACCCGGCGATGCGGGTGCGCGCCCGGTTCAGCACGTCGGACAGCCGGGTCACGAGCGCCGGGTCCGGCGCCGCCGAGCGCACGGTCGACAGGTGGGTGGCCACGGACTGGTACAGGCGCACCAGCTCGTCCGACTCGGCGCCGTCCAGGCGGCGCCGGGACGAGAGCTCCTTGAGGCGGTCCCACTCTGCGGCGTGCACGGCGGTGAAGGCGTCGATGTCCACGACGGTAGTCTGCCGCACAGGGACCGCGGCCCGTCCCGAGGCCCGCACCAGCAGACTCATCCGACCAGACCCACCCGACCGGAGGAACCGTGCAGGACGGCATCGTCATCGGCGAGGGCGTGGTGCTGGACGCGCGCCCGGCCTCGTTCATCACGCGCGCCATGGGCGCCATGCTCGACTTCCTCGTGATCGGCGTGGTCGTCACGGCCGTCCTGATCGTCGGCGCGGTCTGGTTCCTGGAGAACGCCGTGCTGGGCGAGGACATCGCGATGGTGGTCTACGTCCTGGCGAACGTCGTGGTCATGGTGGCCGTCCCGGTCACGGTCGAGACGCTGTCGCGCGGCCGCTCCGTCGGCAAGCTCGCGTGCGGCATCCGCGTGGTGCGCGACGACGGCGGCCCGGTCCGGTTCCGGCACGCCCTGGTGCGCGCGCTCATCGGCGTGATCGAGCTGTGGCTGACGTTCGGCGCCATCGCCGCGATCGCCTCGCTGTCCAACGCGAAGGGCAAGCGCCTCGGCGACCTGGCGGCCGGCACGTACGCGGTCCGCGTGCGGGGCGGCAAGCCGGTCTCGGCCCCGATCGTGATGCCGCAGTCCCTGGCCGCGTGGGCCCGCACGGCGGACATGCGCCGGCTGCCGGACGGGCTGGCTCTGGCCGCCCGTCAGATGCTGGGCCGCGCCGCGCGCCTGGCGCCGGAGTCCCGGGCGCGGCTCGCCGACGACCTGGCCGGCCGCATCGAGCCGTACGTGGCCCCCGGGCCGCCGCCGGGCACGCACCCCGAGGCGTTCCTGCACGCGGTCCTGGCCGAGCGCCGCGAGCGCGAGCTCGGCGCGGGTCAGCAGGAGCGCAAGCGGGCGCAGGAGCAGGCGGAGCTGCTGCACCGGCTCCCGTTCGCGGTCGCCGACCCGCCCCGCTGACGCCTTCCGTCAGGCGCGCCCTCGGTCAGGCGCACCGCCGTCGGGCGCGGCCGCCGTCAGGTGCGGACGTCGTCCCAGGCCCGCATCAGGCCCTTCGAGCGCAGCGCCGACGAGCAGCGCAGCAGCCCGGCCTGCACCGCCTTGCGCAGCCGGGTCGACGTCGGCCGCTCGACGCCGTAGTGGATGAGCGCCGCCAGGACCAGGCTCAGCGCGCCCGCCGCGAAGAGGGCCACGGTGCGGGTGGTCTCGTGGGCCAGCACGTCGATGACGGCGTACCCGAACTGCGTGTGCACCAGGTAGACCGGATAGGTCAGGGCGCCGACCGTGCCCAGCACGGTCGCGACCCGGCGGGGTGGCGCCGTCCTGCCGCGCAGCGTGGTGGCCCAGACCGCCACCACTCCGGCCAGCATGATCATCACGGTGATCACGGGGTTGACGGGGACGCCCTGCAGGTCGGACGCGCGACCGGCGGCCTCCAGCACCCGCATCACGCACAGCACGAGGCCCCCGACGAGCAGCGTGCTGGTGACGACGTCGAACCCGTCGCGGTAGGCGAGGAACAGCAGCATGCCGACGGCGAAGTACGGGGCGTAGGACGGCACGAGCCAGTCGGCCAGCCAGTGGGCGCCGAGCTCCTGCGCGCCCCAGCCGGCGAGCGGCCAGAGCGTGGCGAAGGTCAGCACGCGGTTGCGCGTGAGCGGGCCGAGCGCCAGCACCGCGAGCACCAGCAGGTAGAACTTCAGCTCGACCAGCAGGGTCCAGAACACGACCTGGACGCCGGAGACGTCGAAGAGGTCCTGCACCATCGTGAGGTTGACCAGGGTCTCGGTCAGGTTGGTCTGCCGCCCGCCGGACCAGAACTGCTGCAGGCCCACGGTCAGGACGATGCACGCCCAGTAGGCGGGGAAGAGCCGGCCCACGCGGGAGGCGACGAAGCCCGAGATCCCCCGGCCGTCGGCGCTCAGCAGGATCACGAACCCCGAGATCACGAAGAACAGCTCGACGCCCAGCCACCCGTACCGCGTGACCTCGTTGAGCAGCGGGAACGCCCGCACGGGGTCGGCGCCCCAGTAGTTGGTCGCCGTCGAGGTCGCCGTGAAGTGGTAGAGCAGCACGGCCGCCGCGGCACCGAACCGCAGACCGTCCATGGCTACCAGGCGGCCGGTGACCTTCCGGTGTGGAGCGCGCGTGGTGGCAGGGCTCGCCTCGGGAACGGTTGCGGTCAGGCTCTCGTCAGGAGGGGTCATCGCCGCCGACCTTAGATCACGGAACGATAACGGTCAAAAATCACCTTACCAGAAGCGCCAGGAGCGTTTTGGCCGAAGTGTCCCAGTCGTACCCGGACGCGCGGAGCCGTGCGGCGGCCGACCGCTCGGCCCAGGTCTCCGGGTCGTCGAGCGCTCGGACGGCGGCGACGTAGCCGTCGACGTCGTCCGGGTCGACGTACGCGCCCGCCGCCCCGCCGACCTCGCGGAACACCGGGATGTCGCTGACCACCAGGGGCGTGCCGAGGGTCATGGCCTCCACGAGCGGCAGGCCGAAGCCCTCGTCGCGGGAGCCCGAGACCAGCGCCGTCGCGCCGCGCAGCACGTCGCGGTAGTCCTCGTCGGAGGCGCCGTCGTGGAAGACGAGCGTGCCCGGCCCCGCCAGCTCCGTCAGCGCCGCGCGTCGCTCGGCCGTGACCGGGCTCATCAGGTGCAGCTCCCACCCGGGCAGCTGCGCCATGGCCCGCGCCGGCAGCTCGACGTTCTTGTACGGCATGAACGAGCCCATGTAGACCAGCGAGCGGGTCCGCTCCTTGCGGGGCAGGTCCGGCACCGGGTCGGGCGCGTTCGGCACCACGGTGACCGGACGCCGGGTCAGCCGGTGGGCGGCGATCAGGTCGCGCGTGGTCTCCGAGACGGTCACCACGGCGTCCGCCCGGTTCAGCAGCACGCGCTGCGGCCACCACGCGAGGTGGAACGCCCGCCAGAGCAGCCGCACGGCGGCGGGCAGGTTCCGCGGGGGCGTGGGGTGCCGGTAGTAGATGAGGTCGTGCAGGGTCAGCACCACCCGGTAGTCCCGGCCCCAGGTGCCCATCGTCTGCATGGGGCTGAACACGACGTCGGCGCCCGTGCGGCGCACCTGCCGGGCCACGAACGGCTCGCGCCAGCTCGTCGGCGCGCTCACCCGGTGCCACGGCAGCCCGGCCGGCAGGTGGTCGAGCTGGCGCTCGTCGTCGACCAGCACCTCGATCGGGTGCAGCCGGGCCAGCGCCGTCACGATGCCGGCGGTGTAGCGGCTGATCCCGTCGTGCCGGCCGACCCGCAGGTACCGGCAGTCGACGACGATCTTCGGCCCCGTCACGACGTGGCTCCGTCGAGGCCCGTCAGGAACTCCTCGACCTGCTCGGCGACGGCGTCCGGCGCCTCGTAGTGCGCCAGGTGCCCCACCCGCGGCACGACGGCGAGCCGCGCGTCGGCGAACAGGCCCTCCAGCACGCGCTGGGACGGCAGCGGGGCCACGTCGTCGTTCTCGGAGGCGACCAGCAGCGTCGGCAGGGCGATCGCCGGGGCGTACCCGGAGACATCCGTGCCCACCGAGGCGTGGAACGCCTGGAGCAGCGTGCGCCGGTCGGCGAACCCGGAGAAGTACCGGTCGTGCTCGGCGTGGATCCAGCGCCGCAGGTCCCGGTCGTCCGTAGTGACCATCGCCACACTCGCCACCCGCGTGAACACCGGGTGCCGCAGCAGCCCCGTGCCCACCCGCTCCGGGAGCGCCGCGGCCAGGCGGTGCACCCCGACCGTCACCGCGCTCAGCACCCGGCGCGGTCCCGCGAGCGCCGCCGTCGCGATCGGGTTGACCAGGACGAGCCCGCGCAGGGCCGGGGCGCCCGGCGTCGCGGCCGCCACGGTGGCCGCCGCGACGATCGAGCCGAAGGAGTGGCCCGCCAGCACGGCGTCCCCCTCGGGTACGAGCGCGGTCAGCAGATCGGCGGTCCAGCCGGCATAGCCGGGGATGTCGTGCACCCCGTCCCGAAGCGGGGCGGAACCCCCGAACCCGGGCAGGTCGGGCACATATACCTGCACGTCAGGGCGCCGCCGCACGAGGTGCGCGACGATCGGCTCCAGCCCGTGGTGATCGCCCCGCAGCCCGTGCAGGAACACGATCCGGTGCGGCGCGGCGGGGTCGCCGTAGACCCGGACGTGGGCGCGGACGCCCCGGATCTCGAGGTCCGCGTCGCGCGCGGGTGTGGCCGCGACCAGTCCCGCGTACGGTGCCTTCTGCGGGGAGGCGCCCGGCGCCACGTGGTCCGGATCCCGCCCTGCCCCGGGTGCTGTCCCGGGCGGCGACGCGGCGCTGTCGCGCGGGTGCGTGTCGGTGTTCATCGCGCTGACCCTAAGCACTCGAGGGACGGTCACGGGAGGGGTCCGAGAAAGATGGGGGAAAACCCCCATGTCATTACGGGGGGAAACCTGGTGGCGGAGAAGGGCATCCTTACGTCACCGTTGTCCCATGCAAGCCATAGCGGTCGCCCTCGCCGTGCTCGGCGCCGCCCTGTTCGCCGGGGCAGCAGTCCTGCAGCACCGCGAGGTGGCCGACCTCTACGGAGAACCCGACCCCCGCGAACGCGTCATGTCGCTGCGCCGGCTCAGCCGGATCGCCCGGCGACCCGGCTGGCTGGCCGGGTTCGGGCTCGCGGCGGGCGGCACGATCGTGCACGCCGTGGCCCTCGCCCTCGCCCCGCTCCGCCTGGTCCAGCCGATCGGCGTGCTCGCGGTACCCGTGGCCGTGCTGCTCTCCTCGCTCCGCCTGCGGCGCGCGCCCGGCCGCAGCGTGCTGCTGGGCGTCGCCCTGACCATGGCCGGCGTCGCGATCTTCGTGGCCGCCTCGGTCAGCGCCACGTCGGGCAACCCGCCACCCCCCGGCTCCACCCTGCCGACGATCCTGGTCGTCGGCGGCGTCGTTCTCGTCCTCGGTGCGGCCGGCCTCGCGATCGGCGGCTGGCTGCGCTGCGTCGCCTGCGCGACGGCGGGAGCCACCGCGTTCGGCCTGCTCTCCGCGCTGATGCGCGTGATCTTCCAGGAGCTCGGCGCCGGCGACACCCGCTGGTACGACCCGCAGGTGCTCGGCACGGCGGCGTGCGCCGTCGCGGCGCTGGTGCTGGGCGGCTGGCTCGTCCAGCAGGCCTACCCCGCCGGCCCGCCCGAGGTCGTGGTCGCCTGCCTGACCGTCGTCGACCCGATCGTGGCCGTGCTGCTCGGCGCGGTGCTCCTCGGCGAAGGGGCCGACACGTCCGTCGGCACCTGGTTCCTCCTCGGCGGGGCGGCGCTCGCCGCGGCCGCCGGGGTCCTCGTCCTTGCCCGGCTCCACCCAGATGCCGTCGCGGCCCGCGCGGCGCGCAGCAACCCTTCGAGACTTCCCGAACCATCGAGAGGTACAGCACAGTGAACCTGCCTGGTACTCCCCGCACGATCTTGATCGGCGCCGATACCTACCCGCCCGCCGTGAACGGCGCCGCCCGGTTCGCCGGCAGCCTGGCCACGGGACTGGCCGGCCGTGGGTACGACGTGCACGTGGTGGCCCCGTCGCCGACGGGCAAGCCGGTGCGCGAGGTACGCGAGGGCGTCGTCCTGCACGGCCTGCGGTCCAGCCGGTACCCCACGCACCACAACCTGCAGATCTCCCTGCCCTGGGAGACCCGCCGGGCGATCGCGGACGTCCTCGACGAGGTCCGGCCCGACGTCGTGCACACCAACGGCAGCTTCATCGTGGGCCGCGCGCTGGTCGACGCGGCACACCGCCGGGACCTGCCCATCGTGGCGACCAACCACCTGATGCCCGAGAACCTCGTGGGCTACCTGCTGGTGCCGGGCTCGATGCACCGCCGGGTCGGCCGCTGGCTCTGGCAGGACATCGGCCGCGTCTACGCCAAGGCCGACGTCGTCACGGCGCCCACGCCCCGCGCCGTCGACCTGCTCGCGCAGCACGCCGGCCTGAGCCACGCGATCCCCGTGTCCAACGGCATCGACACCGACCGGTACACGACCACCGTCCGCGAGGGCCGCGACGAGCCCACCGTGCTGTTCGTGGGGCGCCTGGACCAGGAGAAGCGGGTCGACGAGATCATCCGCGCCTTCGCGCTGCTCCCCGAGAACCTCCCCGGCCGGCTGGAGATCGTCGGCACCGGCGGCAAGGCCGACGACTGGGCCGCGCTCGCCGCCGAGTGCGGCGTCGCGGGCCGCGTCCGGTTCCGTGGGTACGTGCCCGACGACGAGCTGCTCGCCGCCTACTCCGACGCCGACGTGTTCTGCATGCCCGGCGTGGCCGAGCTGCAGAGCCTGGTGACCCTGGAGGCCATGGCCTCGGGCCTGCCCGTGGTGGCCGCCGATGCGATGGCGCTGCCGCACCTGGTGCGCCCCGGCGTCAACGGCTGGCTCTACACCCCGGGCGACGTGCGCGAGCTGGCGAACCGCCTGGGCGACCTGCTGGCCGACGCCGGCCTGCGGCACCGGATGGGCGCCGCGAGCCGCGAGCTCGTCGCGGCGCACGCCGTGGACGGCACACTGGACGCGTTCGCCGAGATCTACGAGAAGGTGCACGCCACGCGCGCGACCCCGGCTGCGGCCTGACCCTGCGGTCGCATCGCTGGTCGAGCTTGTCGAGACCCCGGGGTCTCGACA
>NZ_JBHVEG010000117.1:0-19895 GCF_042802395.1 Promicromonospora sp. NPDC057488 | reverse complement strand
GCTACGGTCAGCGGCAGAAGTCGCCGACCGAGGTCGCCGACCGAGGTCGCCGGCCGAGGTCGTCGGCCGAGGCCAGTGACGGCGGCCAGCCACAATGGTCAGCCGCAGCCGCAGCCGCAGCCGCAGCCGCAGCCGCAGCCGCAGCCGCAGCCGCAGCGACAGCCGCAGCCGCCGGCGGCGCCCGTCAGTTCTGCAGCAGCACCTTGATCGCGCGCCGCTCGTCCATGGCGCGGTACGCCTCCGCGACCTCCGACAGCGGCAGCGTCAGGTCGAAGACCTTGCCCGGGTCGATCTCGCGCTTCCACACCAGGTCCAGCAGGTGCGGCAGGTAGGCCCGCACCGGCGCGACGCCACCGTGGATGCCCTTGTTGCCCCAGAACAGGGTGTCGGTGGGCAGGTCGCCGTGCGGCACGCCGACCAGGCCGATCATGCCGCCCGGCCGGACCAGCTCCACCGACTGGGCCCGGGCCTCGGCGGTGCCGACGCACTCCAGCACCGCGTCCGCGCCGATGCCTTCGGTCAGCTCCAGCACCTGGGCCAGGCCTTCCTCACCGCGCTCGGCGATGATGTGGGTGGCGCCGAACTCCCGCGCCACCTGCTGGCGGGACTCGTGCCGGCTCATCGCGATGATCGTGGTGGCGCCGAGCTGGGCCGCGGCCAGCACACCGCTCAGCCCGACGGCGCCGTCGCCCACCACCACGACGCTCGACCCGGGCCCGACGCCGGCGGAGACCGCCGCGTGCCAGCCGGTGCACATCACGTCGGAGAGGCTCAGCAGGCTGGGGATCAGGTCGGCGTCCGGCTCACCGGGGGTGGCGAGCAGGGTGCCGTCCGCGTTCGGGATGCGGATCTTCTCGGCCTGGCAGCCGTCGTAGCCGCCCCCGTGCAGGCAGTTGGCCTGCATCCCCTTGCGGCACACCGCGCAGGTGTTGTCGCTGTGCAGGAACCCGCCGACCACGAAGTCGCCCGGCTTGACGGTGGTGACCTCCGCGCCGACCTGCTCGACGACGCCGACGTACTCGTGGCCGATCGGTGTCGGCCGCTTGACCTGGGAGACCCCGCGGTAGCGCCAGAGGTCCGAGCCGCAGACGCACGCGGCGACGGTCTTGATGACGGCATCGGTGGGCTCGATGACGACGGGGTCCGCCCGCTCCTCGAAGCGGACGTCCCCGGCACCGTGAATGATTGCTCCTCGCATGCCCCCATTCAACACGCGTCCCGCGGATGAGGGCGGCGATGAGAGAGGTCCTGTCGTTACCCCTCGGCTCGTCACACCTCGGTTCGTCGCGTCCCGCCGGGTTCCGGCACGACGACGGCGCCGGGTCGACGTCGGGGACGACGACGCGGCGCCGGTGTCGGTGCTGCTGCTGGTACAGCTGCCGCGAACCGGGCCAGGGATCAGCCGCGCGCGGCCCGGACGGCGTCGGCCAGCGGCGTGGCGGGGCGGCCCAGCAGGCGGACCAGGGCGTCGCTGTCGGTCTCCAGGTCACCGGCCGCGATCGCGGCGTCGATCCCGGCCACGAACCCGGCGGTCCCGGCGTCCAGGCCCACCTGCTGCAGCTCCGCCGCGTAGGCCTCGACCGACAGGTCGCGGTAGGCCACCGGGGTGCCGGTGACGTCGCTGATCGTCGACGCGAGCTCGGCGAAGGTGAACGCGGGCCCGCCGAGCTCGTGCACGACGACGGGCGCCGCGCCGTCGGGCGTGCCCGTGCCGTCGTCGGCCGCGTCCTCGGCCGCGTCGTCGGCCAGCAGGGCGCCCGCGGCCGCGCCGGCGAAGTCAGCGCGGGGGGCGGCCGAGACCTTGCCGTCCGCCGCTGCGCCCACGATCTCGCCGCGCTCGAGGTACTCGGCGATGCGGTCGGTGTAGTTCTCGGTGTACCAGCCGTTGCGCAGCAGGGTGACCGCCAGGCCCGACGCGCGCAGCACCTGCTCGGTGGCCTGGTGCTCACCGGCGAGCGGGTTGGTGGTGTCGTCGGCGTTGAGGATGCTGGTGTAGGCGATCCGCCGGACGCCGGCGGCCTTCGCGGCGTCGATCACCGCGGTGTGCTGCGGCACGCGCACGCCGGGCTCGCTGCCCGAGACCAGCAGCAGCCGCTGCACGCCGTCGAGGGCCGAGGGCAGCGTGTCCGGGCGGTCGTAGTCGCCCTCGCGGACCTGGACGCCGCGCTCGGCGAGGTCGGCGGCCTTCTCGGGTGTGCGGGCGATGGCGACCACGTCGGCGGCGGGCACGCCGCGGGACAGCAGCTCCTCGACGACGAGTCGGCCCAGGTGCCCGGTCGCTCCGGTGACGGCGTAGGTGGTCATGGTTCTCTCCAGTTCGCGGTGCGGTGTGTCCTGCGGTGTGCGTCGAGCGCGGCGCTGGCAGTTGCCAACGGATAGCACTAACGAATCGAAAGTACACCACATTCCGAGGGCGCGCGGTATCCTCGTGTCGTGAGCATCACCGACCTGGAGTCCGCCGACCTGCCGGGCGACGGCCCGAGCGGGCCGCCGCAGGAGCTGGTGACCGACGTCTTCGCCCGTGGCTGCACGTCGCGGGCCGCCTTCGAGGTCGTCACGTCCAAGTGGGCCTCGCTCGCGCTGCTCGCGCTCGGCGAGGGCAGCTACCGGTTCAACGCGCTGCGCCGCCGGGTCGAGGGGGTCAGCGAGAAGATGCTGTCCCAGACCCTGCAGTCCCTGGAGCGCGACGGCATGGTCACGCGCGAAGTCGTCACCACGATCCCGCCCCGCGTCGAGTACGGCCTGACGCCGCTGGGGGAGCAGGTCGCGCGGCATCTGCGCGGGCTGGCCGACCTCCTGGAGGAGACGGCGGCCGCCACCACTGACGCGCCCACCACGGACTCGCTCGCCACGGACGCGCCCGGGGACGCGCCCGCCGGGGAGACTGCTGAGACGTCGGCGGGGGAGCCGGCCGCGACGTAGCTCCCGTCAGCCCACGCGCGACACGTGGTAGTGGCTGATCAGCCAGCGGCCCTCCTCGCGGACGGCGACGATGGTGAGATACACCGGCACCTCTCGGTCAGGTCGGTGGAACATGACCGCCGCGTAGCCGAGCACGGCGTCGTCGGCCAGCCTGGTGGCGCGGACGAGCGTGTGGTCGGCGGTGAGCCCGGCCGGCTGCTTGCCGTAGTAGGCCGAGACGACGTCGCGGCCGAACGCCGGCTCGGGGTCGAATCCCTGGAACAGGGCGTCCGTGGTGAACTGCGCCGCGATGTGCTCGAGGTCGCGCCGGCGGATCCCGTCGGACCACCGGTCGAGCAGCGCCGTGACGATGCGGGCGGCGTCGGACCGGTTCTGGTCCTGCGACCCCTGGTCCTGCTGGGTCTGGGTCTGGTTCTGGGTCTGGCTCATGATCTGTCTCCTCGTCCCGGTCCGGTGCCCGGCCGGAGCTCCGGCCGAGCGCGGGGCGGCCCGGTGGCCGCCCCGCGGTGCGGTGGTGGTTGTGGGTCAGTGGTCGCGGGTCAGTGGCCCGCGATCTGCCCGCCGTCGACGTGCAGGAACTCGCCCGTCACGAAGGGTGACTGCTCCAGGTAGAGGACGCCGCGCGTGACGTCGTCGATCTCGCCCATACGCCCCAGCGGGTGCAGGCCCGCGAGGGTCTCGTGGGTCTCCTCCGGGTGCATCGGCGTCTTGATGACACCGGGGGAGACGGCGTTGAAGCGGATGTTCTCGGTCGCGTACTCGATCGCCAGGGCGCGCGTGGCCGAGGCGATCCCGCCCTTGGTCACGGAGGCGAGTGCGGACGGGAACACCGACAGCGGGCTCTCGACGAGCGTCGTGGTGATGCTCACCACGTGGCCGCCGCCGTTCGCCTGCATCAGGGGGATCGCCCGCTGCGTGAGGTGGAAGAAGCCCGCGACGTTGATGCTCACCATGGTCTCGAGGTCCGCGGCGGTGTACTCGGTGAACCGCTTGGCGATGAACACGCCCGCGTTGTTCACGACCGTGTCGACGCGGCCGAAGCGCTCGACCGCGGTCTTGATGATCCGGTCCGCGGTCGCCGGGTCGGAGATGTCGCCGCTGACGACGGCGAGGTCGTCGGCCTCGGCGAGGTCGATGGTGCGGGAGTTGGCGACGACGGCGTACCCGATCTGACGGTACGCGTCGACCAGCCCGGCGCCGATGCCCTGGGAGGCTCCGGTGATGACAGCTACCTTCTGGGTGCTCATGTTCGTTCCTTTGTAGACGGTCGGTCAACTACTGGGGTTCCCAGTTATAGTTGACCGGTCGTATGCTGTCAACATGCCTAGAACCTCGGATGGTCGTGAGCGCCTGATCGAAGCGGGCGTGGAACTCTTCTCCCAGCGTCCCTACGGGTCGATCGGCGTGGCCGAGCTGTGCTCCCGCGCCGGCGTCAACAAGGGGTCGTTCTACTACTTCTTCGCCTCCAAGGAGGCCCTTGCGCTCGCCGTCATCGACCGGCACTGGACGTGGCAGAAGGGCGTCTGGGCCGGCATCCTCGACGGCCCAGGCAGCCTGCTCGACCGGCTCCGCGGCCTGTTCGACGCCACCGCGCAGATGCAGGTCGACGCCGTGACCGGCACCGGATGGGTGGCCGGCTGCCTCTTCGGCAACCTCGCCCTGGAGGTGAGCTCCCAGAACGAGCCCGTGCGGCTGCGGCTGCAGGAGATCTTCGACGAGCAGATCGGGATGATCTCGTCCCGGCTGGCGTCGGCCGTCGAGTCCGGCGAGCTGCAGTCCGTGACCGACGTCGACGCCGCCGCGAAGGCGATCGTCGCCCAACTCGAGGGGCTCGTGCTCTTCGCGAAGGTGTTCAACGACCCGTCGCAGCTCGACGCGCTGTGGCAGAACAGCCTCGCGCTGCTCGGCCTGACTCCCGCGCGGGCCTGACCCGGGGTCGGTTGCGCCGCCCGGCTGGTCGGGTCCGGTGCGGCGGGGGAGCGGGTTCGGCCGGCGGTACGCTGCGCGCGTGACAGAACAGGACATTGCGGGCAACGCACCCGTCTTCGCGCCCGACGCGCACCGGCTGGATCTCGGGCGGCTCGGCGCGATCACCCTCGTGGTGGGCATCGTGCTGACCGGGCCGCTGGCCTGGGCCTGCGGCTACGCCGTCGTGACCGACCCGGACCCCGTCGCCAAGGCGATCGCGGGCTTCTTCGGCCTGCTGTTCGGCGGCCTGTGCGTGCTGTTCGTCGCGAACTTCTGGCGGGTCACCCGGCCGCGCGGCATCGTGATCGACGTCGCGGGCATCTGGTTCTGGCACGGCACTTCCTGGGACCTGGTCCGCTGGACCCAGGCGGCGCGGATCGGGCTGTCCTACGAGCTCCCGACCGAGCTGCCGACCGTCGGCGGGCCGGTCGACCACCTCAAGGCGAAGGTGAGCGACTGGGTCAAGGGCAAGGTGTTCGGCGCCCTGCGCGTGACCGACAAGCGGGGTATCGCCCTGGAGATCGTGCCGCTGCGCGAGGAGGAGCTGCGCGAGCTGCCGCGCCTGCTGCGGTATCGCACCAAGGGGACCGTGCTCTGGCGCGTCCGGCTGCCCGGCGGGTACCACTCGTTCGAGAAGCTGGTCGCCGCGGGCGAGCGGTTCGGCGGGCACACCTGGGAGGGCTGGTTCCGCAGGCAGTGGACCGGCGGTGCCGGTCGCGGCCCGCGGCTGGAGGGCTGACCGGCCGGCAGAGCAGCCCGCCCGCACGGCTCGGCCGGGCCGCCCGCTCAGCGACCCCGAACGGCGTCGGACAGGTCGATGCCCCACGACTCGCGGACCAGCGTGCGCCCCGCGTCGGTGACGTCCAGGCCCCGGCCGGACCGGTGCCGCGTCACCCAGCCGGCGTCGACGAACCGCGCGCCGACCGCGGAGCCGAGGGCGCCCGCCAGGTGCGGTCGGCGTTCGGTCCAGTCCAGGCAGGCCCGGGTCGTCGCGCGGCGGGCGGCGACGGCGCCGTCGACGTCCACGCCGATCTCGCGCAGGCCGACGGCGCCCGCATCGGTCAGGGTGAGCTCGTCGCGGCCGGCGAGCCAGCCGGAACGCAGCCACGCGTCCGTCAGGCCGGTGCCCAGCCGCCCCGCGAGGTGGTCGTAGCAGAACCGCGCGGCGGCCAGGTACTCGGCCCGGCGGCTGCGGCGGTACCCGGTGACGGGGGCGGCGTCGGCGAGCACGCCGAGGGACTCCAGCGCGGCCGCGACGTCCGGGCCCGCCAGGGAGTAGTACCGGTGCCGGCCGCGGCTGGTGGAGGTCACGAGCCCCGCGCCCGCCAGGACGGCCAGGTGTTCCGAAGCGGTAGAGGCACTCACCCCGGCCGCCGTCGCCAGCTCGCCGGCCGGACGGCTCGTGCCGTCCAGGAGCAGGTTCAGGAACACCGAGCGCGCGGGCGTGGACAGCGCCCGGCCCACTGCGGTGAAGTCTCGGTCCCGGCTCATCGCCCGACGGTACGGCGCGGACATTTCGGCGTCCACCGAAGGATTCCGCGCCTACCTTCACGGCATGATGAACCAGCACGGCATGATGAACCAGTCACGCGGCACCCCGTCGGACGCCGCCGTCCCGACAGCAACCCCGTCCCATCCGTACGCCGCCCGCCTGCACTGGGCCGGCTCCACCGGCGCCGGCCTGCGCTCCTACTCCCGGGACCACGTCGCGGTCGCGGCCCCAGCGACGTCCGTCGTCGAGCTCAGCGCGGATGCCGCCTTCCGCGGTGATCCCGACCGGCTCAACCCGGAGCAGCTCGTCGTGATGGCCGCGTCGTCCTGCCAGCTGCTGTCCTTCCTCGGGGCCGCCGCGCGCGCCGGGGTGGACGTGCTCGCCTACGACGACGAGGCCACCAGCCACCTGGACCTGACCGCGGTGCCCCAGCGCCTCGGCACCATCCGCCTGGCCGTGACCGTCACCGTGGCCGCCGGGACCGACGAGGCACTGGTCCACCGGCTCGCCGAGCAGGCGCACCAGGCCTGCTACGTCGCCTCCTCCCTGGCGGTCCCCGTCGAGGTCGGCACCACGGTGCGGGTCGGGTGACGGCCGGGATGAGCACCCACCTGCGGGACCTGGAGGTCCACCTGCCCGACCGGCCCGGGGCGCTCGCGGACCTGGGCCAGGCGCTGGGGGCGGCCGGCGTCAGCCTGGAGGGCGGCGGCGTCTTCACCGTCGACGGCCGGGCCGTGGCGCACTACCTGGTGCACGACGGCTCCCGCGCGCTCCGGGCGGTCACGGCGGCGCGGCTCGGTCCGGCGGTGGTGCGCGACGTCGTCCTCGCGCGGTTGGACCAGGAGGTGCCCGGCCAGCTCGGCACGCTCGCGCGCCGCCTCGGCGACGCGGGCGTGAACGTGCTGGTCCAGTACAGCGACCACGTCGGCAACCTGGTGCTGCTGGTCGCGGACGACGACGTGCCTGCCGCCCGCGAGGTCGTCGCCGCCTGGGGGCGGCGGCTCACGCCGCGCGACGCGACCGCCACCGCCCGACCAGCGTCCACGTGATCATGCGGGCCAGCCGCACGGGCCCGTAGCGGACGCCGGTCGCGAACGGCGCCTCGCCGCGCAGCGTCGCCTCGGCGCCGCCATCGACGAACAGGACCTGACCCGTGGTGAATCCGGCGTCCGGCGAGAGCAGCCACGCGACGCTCGCGGCGACGGGCTCGACCGGTCCCGGCAGCCCGAGAGGCTGGGGCAGGGCGTCCTGCAGCACACGCACGCTCGCGGCGTCGGCGAGCATGGTGGCGCGGGCGGTCCCGGTCGCGACGACGCCGGGAGCCACCGCGTTGAGCGGGATGCCCGCTCCGGCCCACTCCGGGCGCACCGCCGCGCGGCGGAGCCAGCGGTTCAGCGCGATCTTGGTCGACCGGTAGACCACCGAGCCCCGGCCACGCCGCACCAGGGCGGTCGCGACCGCGAGGGCGCGGGGTTCGTCGTCGGCGAGGCAGGCCTCGATCAGGTCCTGGTCGCCCGCCGAGAGGGCGGAGGCCGAGCTCACGACGACGGCGCGCGGCTCCGGTGCGTGCGCCAGGTCGTCGCGCAGCGCCCGGAGCAGCGCGACGGTGCCGAAGTGGTTCAGGCCGACGGCGACCGCCGGGTCCGCGCTCCCCGCGACCAGCGCGACGCCGTCGATCCTGGCGGGTGCGTGGGTGTGGGCGTCGTCGTGAGCGGGTGTGGATACGGGTGCGTGCGCGAGGGCCCGGACGCGGTCGACGGCGGCGGCGCGGGCCTGCGGGTCGGTGAGGTCGGCGCGGACGTCGGCCGCCTCGGTGACGCCACAGCGGATCACGCGCGCGCCGTCCCGTTCGAGCCGGACGGCGACGGCGGCGCCGATCCCGGAGTCGGCGCCGGTGACGACGTAGGTGCGGCCGGTGTGCTCGGGCATGGGGCTCCTCCGGTATCGATGCACTAGTGCAGAACTACACTAGTGCATCGAGTCGGCTATGCTGTGCGGCAGGACGAACCGCCCGGCGAACCCGCGCGGAGTGTGCACGCGTGCGCACGGTGTACGCGCGGCAGGTGCTGGGAAGGCGCGGTGAAGGCCGCGGCGACGGTCGCACGGCGGCCGGAAGGGGAGGGCCATGACGGCGGACGTGCACGGCGGGATCCGGGAGCGCAAGCGGGCGGCGACCCGGGACGCCGTCGTGACCGCCGCGACGCGGTTGTTCCTCGAGCGGGGCCTGAGCGGGACGTCGATCGACGACATCGCGGCCGCGGCCGGCATCGCGCGGCGCACGTTCTTCCTGCACTTCCCGGCCAAGGAGGACGTGCTCTTCCACTACCTGGAGGGGCACGTCGGCCGCGCGATCGCAGCGCTCGACGACCTGCCTGACGACCTGTCCGACGGGCCGCCCGACGACGGTGCAGCGGGCAGTGCTGCCGACAGTGCCACCGGCAGTGCCACCGGCAGTGCGGGATACGGCGCCCGCGGCGTCCGCGCAGTGATGACCGTGCTCGTCGACCTGTTCGACGACCCGCGGGCCCGCACCGACGAGCTGGCCGGCCTGCGCACCGAGCTCGTCACGGCGGCACGGGGGCTGCCGCCGTCGCTCGTGGTGCGGCTGCAGCGCGCCCAGTCGGACATCGTGGACGCACTCCGTGTCCGGTACCCCGATCCGGTCGGGTGGCCGGTGATGTCCGCGCACCTCGGCGCCTGCATGGGCGCGGCCGCCGCCGCGGCGGTCGCGGTCGAGCGCCCGGACCTGCGGGCCGCGGCGATCCGCGACGCCGTGACCCGCGCGGGCGCGGGTTTCGAGCGCGGCCCGAGAGCCTGACGGCCCGAGAGCCTGAGGGTCCGAGAGCCTGACGGCCCGGGAGCCCGCGGCTCGGCCCGGGAGCCTGCGGCTGGGCAGCGCACCCCCGGACCGACGCGGGCTACCGGATCGCGCGCACCACTCCTCTTCGAGGTCTAAGTTTCTTCGCTCTGGACGCGCCCAAAGCGGAGAAACTTAGGCCTCGAAGGGGAGTCACCGCTCAGCCTTCCGGCACCCCCACCAGATCCGCCGAGCGCTCCCAGAGCCGCCGCGCCAGGTCGGCGTCGCCGGCCTGCGGGTGGGTACGGCGGGCGACGCGGCCCCGCTCGTAGTACGCGCCGGACTGCCAGTCGGCGCCCGGCTCGGTCTGCGCGAAGCGCACGAGCTGCGCGGCGCCCTGCTCGGGCGTGGCCATGAACAGCTTGCCGATCCGGCTCTGGTACAGCGGCCGCATGAAGCTGGTGCTCTCGGCCGCGAAGTTGGTCGCGACGCCGCCCGGGTGGAACGCCACCGACGCGAGGCCCCGCTCGTGGTAGCGGCGGTGCAGCTCCGTGGTGAACAGGATGTTCTCGAGCTTGGCGGTGCCGTAGGCGAGGTGGGGCGTGAAGTCCCGGTCGTGGTCCAGGTCGTCCAGGTCGAGGTGGCCGAACAGCCGCGCCCCCATGCTCGACGTCTGGATCACGGTGGCGCGGCTCGCCAGCAGCTTGTCCAGCAGCAGGTTGGTGAGCAGGAACTGCGCCAGGTGGTTGACCTGGAAGGTTCGTTCGAAGCCGTCCTCGGTCTTGGAGCGGTCGCCCAGGATGCCGCCCGCGTTGTTGGCCAGGACGTCGATCCGCGTGCACGTCTCGTCGAGCCGGGCGGCCAGTTCGCGGACGTCGGCCAGCCGCGTGTAGTCCGCCACGAGGTGCTCGGCGCCCAGCTCGCGCGCGACCGCCGCGGTCTTCTCCGGCGAGCGTCCGACGACGACCACCCGGTGCCCGGCGTCGGTGAGCAGCCGCGCGGCCGCCGCCCCGATCCCGTCGCTCGCGCCGGTGATCACGATGGTCCTGCGCGCGGTGTCGTCGGGAGCGGTGTCGTTACGGGCGTCATCCATGGCACACAGCATGCTCCCGCACGTACCGCGGCCGAAACCGGCGCGCCAGGCGTCGTCGGCAGACCAGATCTGCCGCGAGATTCTCGCGGGTGAAAAGCGCTCTGACCTGCGCTTTTCGCGGCGACTAAATGCATATGAACAGGAAAAGCCGGATAAACCAGTTGTAGGAAGCGTTCAGCATGATCACACTCGGTGTCGGGTAAGCACCCAGGAAACGAAAGTTCCGGAAACTGCTCAGGAAACACCAACACGGGGGTTGGCGATGTCCGAGGCACGTGCACACCACCTGGCCAGCACCTGGCTGATGCGACGCTGGCTGGCGATGGGGGTGGCCGTCGGTTTCTCGGCGACGCTGCTGATCGCCGTCGCACCTCAGGTGCAGGCGGAGGCCACGTCGGCCTCGGTCCCGCAGGCCACGGCGGGTGCGGGCCCGGCCGACCGCGCGATGCCGGACGGGGTGCGGCGCTCCACCGCCTACGCCGAGGACGAGCGGCCGCCCGTGGTGCCGGAGTCGGTGTCCGCGGAGGGCGAGCCCGCCGAGGTCACGCCGACGAGGTGGCGGGCGCTGACGGCGCCGACGGCCACGCGGGCCGGTGCCGCCGCCGGAGGCTTCGCCGAGATCGACCTGCGCCCGGGCTTCGTGCTCGGCGACACGTCCCTCGTCCTGTACTTCTCCGGCGACGACGTCGACCCGGACTGGACCGCCGCCGTCGTGCGGCTGTACGAGGGCGACGACCAGACCGAGCAGGAGTCGGTGCGGCTGACCCGCGCGGAGCTGGAGGGGCCGCGGTTCTGCGGCGGCGCGGACTTCTGCCGCTCGTTCGGCGCCGAGGACGGCTGGGAGCTGGAGGAGGGCAAGGAGTACTTCGTCACCGTCGCGGCGGTGCTGCCGGGCGGCGACGAGGTGGTCTCCGAACCGTCGGGCACCTCGAGGGCGCGGGCGACGATCCTGCCGCCCGGCATCCCGGACGACCAGGCGGCCGGCTGCGGGTGCGAGAACGCGCTGGCGCCGACCGCCGTCGGGCAGGCGCAGCGCGGCGTGGGGGTCAACAGCGGGACCGGCGCGTTCGTGCGCGTCGAGCGGGACCTGCAGATGGCGTCGTACGGCATCTCGTTCGGCAGCGCGCGCACGTACTCCTCGGCGAACAACCGCCAGGGGCCGTTCGGCGTCGGCTGGGCGTGGTCGTACGACATGCGCGTCACGGAGACCGACGACGGCGTCATCGTGCGCGCCGAGGACGGCGCCGAGGCGCTCTACGAGCCGGACGGCGACGGGTACACGCGCCCGCCGGGCGTGCGCTCGGACCTGAAGCGCGCCGGTGCCGGCTGGGAGCTCGTCACCCCGCGGCAGGTGACGTACCGGTTCGGCGAGGCGGGCCGGCTCACCGAGGTGCTCAGCCCGCGCGACGACGGCGTCCGCCTGGCCTACGTCGAGGTCGAGGACAAGGGCAGGGACAAGGGCAGGGACGAGGACCGTGACGACGTCCGGATCACCGACGCCTCGGGGCGCACCGCCGTGGCGGAGCTCACCGACGGCCTGATCCGCAGGATCACGCTCCCGGACCGCCGTCAGGTGCGGTTCGAGTACGCCGACGGTCTCCTGGCCAAGGTCAAGGACGCCCGCGGGAACGTCTGGGAGTACCGGTACGACGCCGAGGGCCTGCTGACCGAGGTGGTCGACCCGCACGAGGTCGTGGCCGTGCACAACGAGTACGGCGACGACGGGCGCGTGACGGCGCAGCGCGACGGCGTCGGGGCGGAGATGACGTTCGCCTGGGACGCCGACAAGCAGGAGGCGCGCAGCACCGACGCCGACGACGTCTCGGTCTACGACGGATACCACGACAACGTGCTGCTCTACAGCCAGCGCAGCACCGGCGACGCCGACAACCACCGGTACAACAAACGCCTGGACCGCAGCCTCGTGGTCAACGGCAACCAGTACCAGCACGTGGTCGAGTTCGACGGGCGGGGCAACCCGACGCAGGCCGTGGCGCCGCAGGGCTTCGACGAGAAGACCAAGTACGACGACCGGAACAACCCGATCGAGTTCACCGACGCCAAGGGCAACGTCTGGAAGAACACGTACAACGAGTTCGACGAGCTGGTCCGCAGCGTCGACGCCGAGGGCCACGACGTCGAGCACGTCTACGACGACCGCGGCCTGCGCACCTCCACGACCGACCAGCGGGACAAGGAAACGCGCTACGAGTACCTGGCGGACGGCGCGGAGAACGCCGGGCTGCTGTCCGCCGTCGTCTCGCCGGAGGGGCGGCGCAGCGAGTACCGCTACGACCGGACGGGCCGGCAGGTCGCGGCGACGGACCCGCGCGGTACCGGCGACCCGCGCGACCGGCGGCACTACACGACCGAGACGACCTACGACGAGCAGGACCGCGTGGTGCGCGTCGACGAGCCGGGCAAGACCCACGGCTGGCGCTCGCTGTACGACGACGTCGGCCGGCTCGCGAAGGAGATCTCGCCCGAGGGCGTCGTCAGCACCTACTCCTACCTCGACAACGGCCTGCAGTCGAAGGTCGAGGCCGGCGGCCGGGTCATGACGTTCGGCTACACCGACGCCGGACGGCGCCAGGCCGAGAGCGTGGCGATGAAGGGCGACGACCTGACGACGTCGTACACGTACGACGCGAAGGGCCTGGTCAAGACGGTGACCTCGCCGCGCGGCAACGTGCCGGGCGCGAACCGGGCCGACTTCACCACCGAGTACTTCTACGACGCCAACGACAACCCGATCCGGATGCGCATGCCGTACCCGGGCGGCAAGCACGTGGACCGGGACATCAAGGTCGACGCGCTGGACCGCACGACGGCGTCGATCAACGAGCTGAACAAGACGTCCAGCTTCGAGCGCGGCAACACCGGCCAGGTGGACTCGGTCACGGACACCAAGGGCCGGACCACCACGATGGGGTACGACAAGAACGGGCGGCAGACCGAGCGCACCGACGCGGGGGACAAGACCACCCGCACCGAGTACGACGCGGCCGGCAACAAGATCAAGGAGACGTCGCCGGTCGGCGGCGTCACGTCGTACACCTACACGGATGACGGGCTGCTCGCGTCGGTGACCGAGCCGCGCGGCAACGTCGACGGCGCCGACAAGGCGCGGTTCACCACGCGCTACGAGTACGACCTGGCGGGCAACCGCGTGCGGGAGACCGACCCGCTCGGCAACACGACGTCCACCACGTACGACCAGAACAGCCGCCCGATCGAGGTCACCGACGCCCGGGGCGGCACCACCTACGTGGCCTACCGCGACGACGACCAGGTCAGCCACGTGCGCCAGCCGGACGCGCCCGAGCTGCCGCTGTTCTCGCAGGCCTTCGCGACGGTGCTCGCCTACGACGACGACGGCCGCGTGGTCGGCGTCCGCGACCCGCAGGGCGGGCGCACCGGCGTGCGGTTCGACGAGGCCGGCCGGCCCGTCGCCGCGACCGACCCGCTCGGCCGCACCACGCACACGACGTACGACGCCGAGTCGAACGCGCTCACGGCGATCACGACCGACCGGCGCGAGGACCTGGAGGACCTGAGCTCCGCCGAGCGCGCCGAGCGCACCATCACCTCGGTGTACGACCTGCGCAGCCGCCTGACCAGCCAGCAGGTCGGCTCGGGCGGGCCCGAGTACACGTACGGCTACGACGCGAAGGACCGGACGACGTCGTACGGCGACCCGCTGGGCGTGCGCACGGTGACGTACGACGACGAGGACCAGATCACGAAGGTGCTCCGCGAGGAGGCCAACCAGGTCGACGAGACCTTCACCTACGGGTACGACCAGCGCGGCAACATCACCGAGCGCGCCTACCCCGACGGCACGAAGATCACCTCGACGTACGACGACGACTCGCGCCTCGCCTCGACGACGGCGGCCGGCGGTTCCGTGGGCGGCAGCAGTGCCCGCTGGGAGTACGCCTACGACATCGCCGGGCGGCGGACGGCGACCACGCTCCCGGCGGCGACGGGCCTGACGGAGGAGCGTGCGTACGACGACGCCGGCCGGCTGACCTCGATCGGCACCGAGCGCACAGGGGACCCCGTCGGCGGGGTACAGGACCCGGTCTCGGCGTTCGACCTCACGCTCGACGAGGTGGGCAACCCGACCCACGTGAAGACGACGCGTGGTGGCGTCACCGAGGCGGTCGCCTACGCGTACGACGATGCGAACCGCGTGACGACGGCCTGCTACGCGGCGAAGGAGTGCGACAGGAAGAGCAAGGACGCGGGCCGGATCTCCTACGAGTACGACCTGCTCGGCAACCGGACCGAGCAGAAGCGCACGGGTTCGGCGGGCTCCGACCTGACCCGGTACACCTACGACCACGCGAGCCAGCTGCTCCGCGAGGTCACGGTCGGCAAGGAGGACGGCCGGCCCACGGTGGAGCGCAAGGAGTACGAGTACGACGTGCTGGGCAACCAGACACGTGCGGGCGACGACCGCCTCGAGTACAACATCGACAGCACGCTGGCCACGGCGACCGTCGGCGGGGTGCAGACCACCTACACCTACGACGCGACGCGCATGCGGCTCGACGCGATCACGGGGGTGGGCGCGGGCGCGAAGACGCGGCACTGGTCGTGGGACGTCAACGGGTCGCTGGAGAACATCGCCGTCGACACGCTCACCGACGTGAACGGTGTGGTGCAGGGCCGGCAGGCCTTCGCCTACGGGCCGACGGACGAACCGCTCGCGCTGCTTGAGGCGCAGGGCGGGGCGCACGCCTACACGCACGACTGGCTGGGCGGCGTGGCGAACATGCTCTCGGCCGACGGGCAGGTCGAGGAGGGGTACGACTACGACCCGTTCGGCAACCCGCGGCAGGGGGAGACACTCGCGGGGTCGGTGGCCGGGGCGGCGGGTGCGGGCGCCGACGCGGGCTCGGCCGAGGCTTCGGGCAGTGCGAAGTCGGCAGACGCCAAGCCGCTGGCCGGCGTCGGCCCGCTGGCGGATGCGAAGCCGCTGGACGAGATCAAGAACCCGATGCGGTTCGCCGGTGCCTACCTCGACCCGACGACGGGCGAGGGCAACTACGCGATGCGGGCCCGGAACTACGACCCGGGCACAGGGCGGTTCTCGTCGATGGACCCGGCGGGGGCGCAGCCGACCGGCTCCTCGCCTTATGCGTACGCCGGCAACAACCCCATGGTCTACACGGACCCGACAGGCGAGCGGGAGATCGAAGGGCCGACGGGCGGCGGTACCACCTCCAATCCGAACGACCCGGGCGCTGAGATAGAGGGCCCGAGCGCCGAGGACGTCGCGAAGGCGCAGCAGCTCCAGGGCAAGTCGATGCTCGACGTCATCCTGGAGGCCGGTGGGCAGATCCTCATGGAGTTCCTGGGGATCACCGACCTGATGGACTGCCTGGACGGCGACCTCGGCGCGTGCGTGATGCTCGTGGTCGGCGCGCTGCCCTGGGGCAAGATCTTCAAGGCCGCCAAGATCGGTGAGGCCATCTACAAGGCCGGCAAGGCCGTGATGACCTTCTCCAGCGAGCTGAGATGGGCGCAGACGGTGCTGTCCGGCGCCAAGAAGGCGAAACAGGCGGCGGAAGCGGCGAAGGCGGCTGCGGCGAAGGCGGCGCGTGAAGCTGCGGCGAAGGCAGCGAAGGCGAAGGCCGCGGCGGATGCCAAGGTCAAACAGCTTGCGGCCGAGGCCAAGGCGAAGGCGCGCGCGCAGGCGGCCAAGAAGAAGGCCGACACGACGGGGAAGGGCGATACGGGCACCTGCTCGGCGAACAGTTTCCTGCCTGGCACGCTCGTGGTGCTGGCTGATGGTTCCGCCGTGCCGATTGAGGATCTTGGGCCTGGCGACGAAGTTCTCGCCGGTGATGAGGAGTCCGGCGAGCGGTCGGGCTCAGGCATCGTGACGGCGACCATCACCGGTACTGGCGAAAAGACCTTGGTCACCGTTACTACAAGGGGCGACGACGCCGACAAGCAGAAGATCGTCGCAACCGACGGACACCCGTTCTGGAACCCTGAGACGAACAAGTGGATCGACGCAATCGATCTCCGGTCAGGTGACTGGCTCAAGACGAGCGCAGGGACCTGGCTGCAGGTCGCAGGCGTCGAGGTAGAGCACAAGAGAGCGGTAGTTCATAACCTCTCTGTCGACCGTGCCCACACTTACTACGTCCTGGCCGATGACGCCGCTGTTCTCGTTCACAACTGCAACGGCGTCAAGTGGGTTGATGAGGGTGGTGACCTTCGCTCGGGGTCACCTTCCATGTCTCAGAGGGCCTATCAATATCAGTCAGGTGCTACTGGCGCGCGGTCCAACCTCGCGACCGGGCGAGGCATGGCACCGCAGCTTGAGATGCCCGGCGCCGATGGATCGATCGTGAGTGCCAGGTTCGACGGGGTCGACGGGTCCGAGGTCATAGACCGCAAGCTCAACCCGGTCTTCAGCAACAAGGCCGTGGATCAAGCAAGGCGCCAAGCGGCTGTGGCGGCGTACAACGGCATGCAAGCGGTGTGGGAACTTCCGAACCAGGCGGCGGTGGCGGCAGCCAACAGATTCATGCAACATGCCGGTGTGTCGACGATCGCAGTGAGGCTGGTGCCGTAAGTGAATGATGAGCCCTTGGTACGAGCCGTTATCTCGGCTCTGATGCTGCTGGAGAATTCAAGCGAGACCGACCTCCATCCGGACGTGGCGGTGAGCGGCATGGAGTCGATTGTCGGTGAGCTGTCTCAGATGCCGACTCAGGATCGAATTGAGTTCTTGCAGATCCTGGCGAGCATTCACCAAGCTGAGGGAGAGTCAGCCGTCGGCGAGTTCGCGAGATCGCTCCCGTTCATGATCGGGTTCGAGGGCGGTGAGTAGTCGCGAAGGTCGGCCCGTCACGCCACCTCGACGTGCTTGCGGGCCGCCTCCATGAAGCGGAAGACGCCCTGGCGGGAGGTGTCGCGGGCGCTCGCGAACTCTTCCGGTGAGAGGTTCGGCTTCATCTGGTCCACGCCCTCGATCGCCTGCTTGCCGAGGTCGATCAGGTCCTTGGACTCGGTCACGAGCTGAACGCGGAACAGGGCCTCCTGCGCGTCCGTGTAGAGGCGGTAGGTCTCGTAGCGCAGCGCCTCGGGGTCGACGCTCTTGCGCTCGTCGTGGATCGCGAACCAGCGGTCCATGTGGGCGCGGCGCAGGTTGACGAGGACGCCGCCGAACTTCGTGTACGCGCTCACGCGCTCCTGGCGCAAGCGCTCGCCGCGCTCGAAGCGCTCCGCGTCGGCGCGGTTTCGGCGCTGGAAGTAGTGGGTGGCGAGCGAGCCGAGCAGGGTTCCGAGGACGGCGACGACGCTGGTCACGATGATTTCCACGGGCTGAAGCCAACCATGCCGGCGCGCAGCGGGGAAGAGACGGAGAAGGGAATGGGAACGGGCCCGGGCGGGTTCCGTCAGGCATGGAGCTGCAGGTTGTGCTGCCCGACGAGTCCCCGGTGATGCCTGCGCGGACGCTGGTCGACCTGGCGCGGACGGCGGAGGGCCTCGGGTACACGACGGCCTGGCTGCCCGACCACGTGCTGCCGCCCGGGCCGTACGGGGCGACGTTCGGCGGTGTGTACGAGCCGCTGGTGACGATCGGGCACCTCACTGCCGTCACCGAGCGCCTGCGGTTCGGCACGTCGGTGCTGGTCGTGCCGTTGCGCGACCCGTTCGTGCTCGCCAAGCAGGTCGCGACCCTGCACCAGCTCTCCGGCGGCCGCGTGATCCTGGGCGTCGGGGTCGGCTGGAACGTCCCGGAGTTCGACGCCGTGGGCGCCGACCACTCTCGGCGCGGCGCCGTCACCGACGACACTCTGGAGCTGCTGCGGCACCTGTTCGCGGGCGGGCCGGCGCCGTACGAGGGCCGACGGTTCTCCTACGAGCAGGGCGTGTTCGAACCCGTGCCCGACGGGCCGGTGCCGATCATGGTCGGCGGGAACAGCGACGCCGCGCTGCGGCGCGCGGCCCGCTTCGGCGACGTCTGGCAGGGCCTGCCCGCCGGCCCGGCCGCGTTCGCCGAGCGGGCGGCGGCGCTCGCCGCCCTGGCGGAGGGCCGCGACGTCGCGCCCGCCCTCCGGATCGGCTGGGACGGGCGGACGCCGGCCGGGCAGGTCGCCGACGCCGTCGTCGCCTACCGCGAGGCGGGAGCGGCCCAGGTCGCCGTGCACTTCGGGGAGCACGAGGGCACCGCCCAGCGGATGACGGCGCTGGTGGAGGCCTTGGCTACGCGCTGACCGATCCCTCCAGCCGGTCCAGGGCCGCCACGACGAGCGCCGTCACGCCCGTCTCGAGGGTCGGGTGCGGGACCGGCGCGAACCGCGGGGAGTGGTTGGACGGGATGTCGCGGTCGGTGGTGCCTGCCTGCTGCGCGGCGAAGAACGCGGCCGGGTCCCAGCCGCCGAGCAGCCAGTAGACGAGCGGGACGCCGACGGCGGTGGCGAGCACGCTGACGTCCTCGCTGCCGGACACCGCGCCCGGGTCGATCACGCGCTCGGCGCCGAACCGGGCGGCCAGGGCCGCGCGCGTGCGTTCGGTCTCGGCCGGGTCGTTGAACAGCGGCGGGAACGACTCGCCGGGCGTGATCTGCGGCGGCTGCGGCGCCCCCGCGGCGTCGGCCTCCGCATGGACGATCCGGTCGATCGCGCCCAGCACCCGGGTCCGCACGGCCTCGTCGAAGGACCGGATGTTCACGCCGAGGTGGGCCTCGTCCGGGATGATGTTGTCCTTGGTGCCCGCCTGGAGCCGGCCCACCGTGACGACGGCGGCGTCACCGGCCGCGACCTCGCGCGAGACGATCGTCTGCAGCTTCAGCACCGTCGACGCCGCCATCACGACCGGGTCCACCGTGGCCTCCGGCCGTGACCCGTGCCCGCCGCGACCGATCAGGCGGATGTCCAGGATGTCGGTGCCCGCGAACGCCGGGCCGGCGTGCAGCCCGAGCAGGCCCGCCGCGACGGGCGCGACGTGCTGGCCCAGCACGATGTCGGGGCGGGGTACGAGGTCGTACAGGCCGTCGTCGACCATGGCGCGGGCGCCCGTACCGAGCTCCTCCGCCGGCTGGAAGACCACGACCAGCGTGCCCGACCACGCCGACCGGCCCTGCGCCAGCACGTCGGCGGCGCCGAGCAGGGCGGTGACGTGCACGTCGTGCCCGCAGGCGTGCATGACTCCCGACTCGACGCCGTCGGCCGTGGTGGTGCGGACCGTGCTCGCGTAGGGGAGGCCCGTGTCCTCCGTGACCGGCAGCGCGTCCATGTCGGCGCGCAGCAGCACGCACGGGCCGTCGCCGTTGGCCAGCACGCCCGCGACGCCCGTCCCGCCGATGCCCGGGTGCACCACGTAGCCGGCCGCCGTCAGCCGCTCGGCGACCAGGGCCGCCGTCCGGGTCTCCTGGTACGACAGCTCCGGGTGCTCGTGCAGGTCCACGTAGATCTCGCGCAGACCCGGCAGCAGTGCCGGCAACGGCGCGAGGACGGCGTCGACGTCGGGGACCGCACCACGCACCACAGGAGGAGTCGTCATGCGCTCACCCTGCCACCGCGTCCGGCCCGTAGCGCGGCGAGCACCCCTGATGCCGGTGGTCGGTAGAAGGTCAGGTGGTCGGCAGCTCGAGC
>NZ_JBHVEG010000116.1:0-19941 GCF_042802395.1 Promicromonospora sp. NPDC057488 | reverse complement strand
GAACGTAGGCTCCGTCGGCTCATAGGCCCTCATGCGCCGACGAAGCCTACGTTCGACACCGGCCCGGACCTCGGCGCCCGACCTTGGCGCCATATTCGGCACCTGGCGCCGCGGTGCCCGACGCCGGTGCGCGGCGTGCGGTGCGGCGGTGCGCCTCGTGCGCGGCGCGGAAGTTGTCGGCTGGGGCGACCGGCACGCCGGACGGCGGTTGCTGGCAGCGAGCGCGACCACAGGGGGCGCCTCGGGCAGTTCGTCCACAGCGGTGCTGCCCCGGGCGTCGTCGTGGGGCCCCGCCGGGGTGGGGTCGACGGCATGAGACCCCGAAGGATCCTCCCGCAGCCGCTGCTGTCGGTCGCCGCCGCGCAGGAGGGACTGGTGACCAAGACGCAGTGCGCCGCGGCGGGGCTCGACAAGGACGCCGTGGGCCTGCTCGTCGCGCAGGGCCGCTGGCGCCGCGTCGTGCGCTGCGTCTACGACACCGACCCGACGCCGTCCGGGCAGCGCCGGCGGGACGGCCGCCACGACCACCTCCGGCGTCGTGCCGCCTGGACCGCGCTGCTGGCCGTGGGGAACGGGATCGCGACCGGAGCCTGCGCGCTCGCTCTGCTCGGCGTCGACGGCCTCGTCGAGGAGGTGCTGCCCGAGGCGGCGCGATCGGGCGGGATGCACTCGGCGGTCGACGGCGTGACGCTGCGGCGCTACCGGCACTTCGCCGACGAGGAGTACCGGGGGCGGCGGATCGCGTCCGTCGTCCCGGCGCTGGCGCAGGCGCTCCCGCACCTTTCGCGCGGCGAGGTCGTGGCGGTGCTCAGCGGCGCCCTGCGGGAGGAGCGCATCGACCGGAGCGGCCTCGACGACGTCCGCGCGATGCTGCGCGGGCGCCGAGGGGCCGGGCGGGTTCAGGGTCTGCTCGATCTGGCCGGGGCGCTCGACGGTTCGGCCGCCGAGTCGTTCGCGCACCTGTCCTTCGTCGACTCGGGAGTTCCCCCGGACGGTCAGCAGGTCATGTTCACGCTGGACGGCGTGTTCCTGGCGCGGGTCGACTTCGTCTGGCGCCTGCCCGACGGGCGGTACGTGGTGGCCGAGATCGACGGGCGCGCGTTCCACTCCGGGGAGGCGATGCTCGCCGACGACGCGGAGCGGCAGAACCGGCTCGTCGCCGGCGGCAGGGTGATCGTCATCAGGTTCCCGGCGGCCCGAGCCCTGAGCTCTGACACGCCCACGGTCGGCACGGAGATGGCCGGCCGCCTGCGCCAGCTCGGCTGGCGCCCCGCGCCTGGGCAAGTGCCAGGGCCAGCGAGCGTAGGCATCGTCGCACTCTGAGCGCTCAGAGGCCGACGAACCCTACGTTCGACCGACCAACCACCCGCGCGCGAGCGTCACGCGTCGCGCAGCGACCGCCACGGGACGTCCAGCTCGCCCAGGAGCTCGCGGAGCAACGGCAGGCTGATGCCGACCACGCCGTGGTGGTCGCCCTCGATGCGCTCGACGTACGGGCCGCCGAGGCCGTCGATCGTGAACGCGCCGGCCACGTGCAGCGGCTCGTCGGTCGCCACGTAGGCGTCGATCTCGTCGTCGTCGATGTCCGCGAACCAGACCGTGGTCGAGCTGGTCGAGCCGAGGGTGCCGCCGGTGCCGCCCGCGGCGTCGTCGCGCAGGTCGATCACCCAGTGACCCGAGTGCAGCACGCCCTTGCCGCCGCGCATGGCGCGCCAGCGCTCGCGGGCGGTGGCGGCGTCGGCGGGCTTGCCCACCACGGCGCCGTCGAACTCCAGCATGGAGTCGCAGCCGACGACGATCAGGTCGGTGGGCGGCTCGCCCTCGGACTCGTCCCAGGACGCCTCGAGGCGGGCCGCCACCTCCTCGGCCTTGGCCTGGGCCAGGACGAGGACGGCGTCGGCGGGATCGAGGTCGCCGAACCGGTCGGCGGCGTCGGCGAGGACCTTGTCCTCGTCCACCCCGGACACGACGATGTCCGGGGTGACTCCGGCGGACTTCAGCGTCGCGAGTCGGGCGGGGGACTGGGAGGCGAGGACCAGGCGTGGCACGCGCGACACAGTAACGAGAATGCGGCCGGAGCAAACAGGATTTCCGGTATCCACGCCGAGTGACCCACGTCACTTCGCCCGGGACGTTGGCCGCGTGTCAGACGTACAGGTCACCCGAGGGACCTGTACGTCTGACACGTGCCATCAGGACAGCGCCTCGCGCAGGGTGTCCAGGCCCACCGAACCGAGGTTGAGCGCACGGGCATGGAAGGCCTTGGCGTCGAATTCCTGGCCGGTCGGCACGGCCGCCTTCGCGGCATCCCGCGTCTGCTCCCAGAGCCGCTGCCCCACCTTGTACGACGGCGCCTGTCCCGGCCAGCCGAGGTACCGGTTGAACTCGAAGCGCACGAACTGCTCGGGCATGTTCACGTTGGCCAGCAGGAACGGCCAGCCCTTCTCGGCGGTCCAGGTGCCGCCGCCCCACTGCTCGGGGGCAGGCTTGCCGAGGTGCACGCCGATGTCGAACACCACGCGGGCCGCGCGCAGGCGCTGCGCGTCGAGCATGCCGAGGCGGTCGCCCGGGTCGTCCATGTAGCCGAGGTCGGCCATGAGGCGCTCCGCGTAGAGGGCCCAGCCCTCGCCGTGGCCGGAGACCCAGCAGGCCAGCCGGCGCCAGCTGTTGAGGGTGTCGCGCGCGAACACCGCCTGTCCGCACTGCAGGTGATGGCCGGGGACGCCCTCGTGGTAGACGGTCGTCTTCTCGCGCCAGGTGTTGAACTCCGTGACGCCGGTCGGCACGGACCACCACATACGGCCGGGGCGGGACCAGTCGTCGCTCGGCGGGGTGTAGTAGATGCCGCCCGACTGCGTCGGCGCGATCAGGCACTCCAGGTCGAGCACGGGCTCGGGGACGTCGAAGTGCGTGCCGTTCAGCGCGGTGATCGCGGCGTCCGACGTCTCCTGCATCCAGGACTTGAGGGCCGCGGTGCCGATGAGCTTGCGCGAGGGGTCGGCGTCGAGCGCCGCCACCGCCTGCTCGACCGTGGCGCCCGGGCCGGCGATCTGCGCGGCGACCTGCTCCTGCTCGGCGACGATCGAGGCCAGCTCGTCGAGGCCCCACTCGTAGGTCTCGTCGAGGTCCACCTTCGCGCCCAGGAAGTAGCGCGAGAACAAGGTGTACCGCTCGCGGCCCACGGCGTCCGCCTCGGGTGCCTGCGGCGCCAGGTCGCGCTCCAGGAACTCCGCGAGCTTCCCGTAGGCCTCGCGGGCGGCCGTGGCGCCGTGCTCCAGCTCCTTGCGGACCAGGCTGCACGCCGCGGACTCGTCCAGCACCGCGTCGACGGCGGGGCCGCGCGTGAACGACGTGAAGAAGGAGTCGGCCCCGGCCAGCTCGCGCGCCTGGTCGACGCACTCGCGCACCTGGCGGATCGCCGCCACATCCCCCTGGGCGGCCGCCGCCGTCAGCGACTCGATGTACCCGTCGACGGCGCCCGGCAGGCCGTTCAGCCGCGAGGCGATGTTCTCCCAGCCCTCCACCGAGTCGCTGGCCATGATGTCGAAGACGTCACGCAGGCCCTGCACGGGTGAGGCGATGTTGTTCAGGTTGCGCAGGTTCTCACCGGCGTCGTGCAGCTCCAGGTCGAGCCCGACCCGCTCGCGCATCGCGGAGAGCGTGACGCGGTCGACGTCGTCGGCGGCCTCCAGGCCGTCGAGCTTCGCCAGCACCTCGCGCCCGGCCTGGGCGACGGCGTCGTGGCCGGCCGGGGAGAGGTCGTCGGTCTCGTGGTCGTGGCCGGGCAGGCCCCAGGCCGTCGCGGACAGCGGGGAGAGCTCGGTGAGCCGGGTGACGTAGGCGTCGGCGACGGCGTCGATCGGGGTGGAGGGCCGGGTGGGAGAGGTCATGAGGGGGAGCCTACGGCGGGCTCCTGGTGGCGGCGCCGGATTTTCAGCGCGCGACCGGCCGCGTCACAGCGACCGCACCCGCGGTGCGGAGCCCGTCTGGCGCGGCTGCGCGCTTCGCCGGCGTCCGTCCTGCCGGCGGCTCTCCTGTGTGGCGGAGGCGAACGCCTCGAGGACGTCCCAGAACGTGTCGTTGGACCTCAGGTACGCCTGCGCCAGGGGGATCAGGGCGTCGCCGAGCGGTGTGGTCTCCAGCCGCCTGGTCTCCTGGTTCTGGCGCAGGATCACCGCGCTGCTCAGGTTGAGGTGCTGGGCCAGGACGCCCTCCAGCTCGCCGCACCTGCGGTACGCCGTGGTGGCGGTCCAGCCGTGCGTCCGGTCGGTCTCGGCGTAGCTGCCGGTCGTCGCGGTGGTGAGGAAGGCGCGAAGCCCGTTCTCGGGAAGTTCCGGTCGAAGCCCTGCCCCCATGCGTCCCCCGTGGTCGTCTGCGTCGGCCGCAGTCACTTTACCCAGCGGTAGCACACCGGAGGAAAAATTTGCCTCGTCATCGCGGGTGAATTGTCCGAACTGCAATGGATATGGACATCTTTGACAGTTCGGACGAAGGTCGGTGCTCGGAGCGACATCACGCCAGATCCGTCTGGGCCTCCGTGAGCCTGCCCCCGACCCACATCGCGAGGAGACGACTACGTGACTGCCAGGAATGACATGCTCCGCATCGGTGCGGCCGTGCTGGGGGCCGGCGTGATCGCCGCGGGCGGGCTGTTCGTGCCCGCCGCCCTCGCGGACGCGGCTCCGACCGAGGCCGCAGCCGCGGTGGCGGCCGACGAGCTGCCGCCCTTCGCGGTCGAGGACTTCGACTACCCCGGTGCCGACCGGATCCTGGAGGAGCGGGGCTTCCTGCTCAAGCGGGGGGACGGGCACATCGTGCTGGCCGGTTGTTCTGACGCGAACGTGATCAGGGTGTCGGCCCGTGGTCTGGCCAACGAGGACGTCTGCTTCCGTGTGACGGGCAATTCGGGTCACCTGACCCTGGAGCTCAACGGCACCTACCTCGTCCAGACCAACAACTACGGCAATACGCACCTCGAACTGACTGCTGCGAGCGGTGATGAGCAGGTTTATGACGTTGGCCCGAACGATCTCCAGTCGGTCGGCGAGTCTGACCCCGGTTCGGAAGGGCAGAGGTTCGCCCTGCTTGAGATCCGGGTCTCGCGCTGACCGTAGGTGTGTTACCCAGCTGGACAGCTAGAAGGTTCGTGACCTGCTCGGCCATTCCGTTGGAAAGGTAGATGCGATGCGTCCAAATGCACCTCTGATCCTGAGCCGCCGTCAGGTGCTCGCTGTGATGGCGGGGGTCGCTGCCGTTGGCTCTCTGCCTACGTGTGCGCCGACGGCCCGCGCTGCCTATCTCGCTGCCTCGGTCTCGGATCAGGTTGACACTGGTCTACCTGCAACGGGGCGGGGCCAGGCGGTCTGGGCCTATAAGACTGGTGGAAGCGCAGTCCGCGAGGCCGCTGCCATGGCACTTGCCGGCACGGCGTCAGACGTGACCACGTTCATCAACGACGTACTGCCCGTTGCCCGTGCTGAGGACAACAAGTTCAGTCTTGCCGCAGTTCTGCCCTATGCGGGATCAGGGGTCCGTGAGGCGGCGGCCGCTGCACTCGCCGGGGGCGACGCCGCGATCGCGGCGTTCCTGGACGGCGGGTACGACACCGCTGTGCATGAGGACCTGCGGGTGGCGGTTGCCACGGTCTTGGGTAGCGGCGGGGTCGCGGTCCAGCGTGAGGCATCGGCAGTACTGGCAGACGGGTCGCCGTTCGCGCTGCGTGCATTCCTAGACGATGGGCGGTTCACGGCGCAGGACGAGGATGAACGAGTTCAGGTGTCGTCGATCCTTGCGACAGCCTCGCCGCAGGTCCGGGAGTATGCGGTGCGGGCGCTGAATGACGGATCGCCCGATGCCATCCGGTGGTTCCTGGACTCAGGTCAATACATCGCGCGGGCACGTGACGAAGAATCAGCCACTGTTCAGCAGCTTGTAGAGGTGGTGCAAGCTGAGGGTCGGCGTGCAAGTTTGAACGCAGAGCAGGCGGTCGAGCTGTCGGGCAGAGCCGTCGATGCTGCAAGCGAGGCCAAGGCGGCAGCCTTGGAGGCCAAGGCTGAGGCTGAGGCAGCCCAGGAGGACACAGAGCGCTCGGCAAGGGCGGCGAACAAGGCCGCACGGGCAGCTGCGGGTGCCGCGTCCGCGGCCGCGACTGCTGTGACCGCCTCTCTGACCGCGCAGGTCGCGGCTCAGCGAGCTGCGACGGCCTCTCAGGCGGCGGCTGCAGCTGCCGCTTCCGCTGGTCGTGCTGCATCGCGTGCCTACAGCTCGTCGATCGCCGCTTCGAGCGACGCATCGAAGGCTGCGGCCGCTCGGGCCGCGGCCGAGGGTGCTCGGGACGCGGCGGGCCGAGCCCGCACGGCGGCCACAGCGGCCGACCAGGCGGCTATTGCCGCAAGCCAAGCGGGGGTGGCCGGCTCAGCTGCTGCAAGCGCGGCGACCAACGCCGCGGCCGCAGCCGCTGCCTCGGCCGATGCTGCTGAAGCCTCAGGTGCGGCGCAGTCCGAGGCTGCGGCCGCGCGGCGGGCCGCCGACGAGGCAAGTGCGGCTGCAGCCAGGGCCACCCGCGCCGCGAACACGGCCCGAACATTGGCGAACAAGTCGGCTGCCGCGGCTCGGCTGGCCCGTGACTCGGCCAACAGTGCTGCCGATCATGCCGAGAATGCTGCGGACTCCGCCGAAGAAGCGGCTGATCACGCAGGCGAGGCGATTGATTTCGCCAACCGATCCACGATTGCGGCTGAAGCCGCGGTTGAGGCCGCAGATGCTGCCGCAGAAGCCGTCGCCGAAGCTCGATCCGTGGAGCAAGCGGCTCGGGAGGCCGAGACGTCGCGCTTGACCGAGGAGACCGAAGCGGCCGTCGGCAATGCCAGGCTCCAGGCGGAACTCGAAACAGACCTTATGGAAGCCTTCACGCGGGAGCGGACCCAAGAAGCGCGGATGTCCGAAGACCTCCGGGCCCTTGTAGCGTCGGCAGAATCGGCCCTGCAGAGCGGGGCTACTGAGCAGGCCTTGGCTGCCGGTCGACAGGCGGCTTGTCAGCTCATGGAGATGTCGGGGACCTGGACCCAAGAGGCCGCGGAGTTTGCACTCTCTGGCTCGGACGAGGATGTGATCCACTGGATCGAGACTGATCGCGTCATTGCTGAGCAGCAGGACAACAGTGAGAACGTCGCTGCTGTCGCAGCTGTTGCAAAGGCAGATGTCGCCGCTGCGGCAGCAGCTGCACTTGAGAGCGAGGATGCCAACACGATCAGACTATTCCTAGAGCAGGGGGCAATTGAAGCGGCGCAAGAGGACAACCGCGTCGAGGTCGCGAAGATCTACGGCGCCGCGGACAGCGGGCCGGCAGTTCGAGCAGCGGCCAGAGCTGCGCTAGTCGCGGGGACTGCCGAGTCCGTGCATCATTTCTTGGGCGTGGAGTGGGCGGTGGCCGTCCGCGAGGACGACGAGGTTGAGGTCGCACGCCTTTTGGCCGCTGGCGGGCCTTTCGTATCGGCGGCCGCCGAGATCGCACTAGAGGGCGACACCCGAATGCGACGAACATTTGTCGAGCAGACTCAGTACGATGCAGCGCGAGTCGATCATGATCGTGCAACCCACGTCAGTGCGATCCGCGCCGCCATCGCTGCTGCCGCCAGGATCGTCGCAGATGCGCAGGAGGACGCAGCCCGGGCATCCGCAGCCGCCGCGACCGCTCGAAACGCCGCAGCCGAAGCCAGCGAGTGGGCCAGTCGTGCTGATGGCTATGCGGCTGATGCTGCATCGTCGGCCCAAGAGGCCCGCGACAATGCTGACGCCGCGGAGCAGTCTGCCGCAGAAGCAGCGGAGTCTGCCGAGGCCGCACGCCAAGCCGCTTCCGTGGCCCAACAGGCCCGCCGCATTGCGACCTACGCGTCTACACAGGCTGTGCAGTCAGCGGGTAGGGCAGCCGCTTACGCGTCTGATGCCCAGGCATCGGCGACGACCGCTCGTGCTGCAGCACTCGCTGCTGGCCAGGACGCCGCCGGAGCCGCCTCGGCGGCGTTCGATGCCCGGCGCATCGCCTACGCAGCCGCGATGCGCGAAGCGATCGCCAAGGCGCAAGCTGCTGCTGCGAAGGCGCGAGAGCACGAGGCGGACGGGACTAACCCGGCTGACGACCTTCCGGATGGGATGGAAGACACGGTGATGTACATGGCGCCGTGGATGGAATGGATGGGACAAGGGTCAAGGGAAAGTAACCACACCACCCCCTGGGAGTTGGGAGTGCAGTGGCTCACCGGGCGGGGGCCCAGCAAGCAGTACTTCGGACCGGGTGATGAGCTGACCGAGATGTATCGCTTGCACCCGCATACCCAAGAGGCGATCAGCTACTTCGAGAATTTGACCCGGACTGGTGACTATGCGATGAATCACCATTACCAGTATGACTATGGTCTCAAGGGCTTCGAAGGAACATGGAAGTATATCCAAGATTACTCGACGCTTGCCACCTTTGGGAGCACGGGAAATCTTGCCTACACATTTCTCGGATCGCATGATGTCACCGTGACTCCTATTCGAGAGAACTCGGACGGGTCTGTGGTCTGGCGTTATACCGCGTACAACGAGTCGGACATCGAGTCGGCAACCCATCCTCCGGTGATTGGCTACACGCAGTGGTGGACTGACTATGTCGGTACTCCGGTGAACAATGCTGTGGGCAGTTCCGGGCCGATGTCTCCCAAGCATCAGACAATCGACTTCACTGTCGTACTTGGTCCATGACTCCTGGGCGGAAAGTGTGGCGAATGCGCCTTCTCTCGCTGAGCGTAGGTCTGGCGTTCGTGTCGGGATGCTCGTCGCTAACAGATGTGGACGACATTTCTGGTGTTTATGAGAACGTGACGTCGGGTGCCGAGATCCATCTGGAGCCCGACGGTACGTTCTCCGCGTCCGGTATCTCGGCCGATCAGGTTATTGGTTCTGGTGGCAGCGATCCAGTGGAATTCGCGGGCCGATGGGAGTTTGTTGACAGCGCGGCGTCGTCTGATTTTGTCTATTTGTTGGTCGATGAAGGAGAACTGGGCGGCGCCGTTGGTGGCGTTCAGCTTTACCTGAGCGGTGGTGACGCGGTCGAGTTTTTTGCCGACGCTGATGGGCCGCCATCGTTGGTGCTCGATAGGCAGGACTGATGGCAGAGGGTTTCCTTGAAATGTCTGCGGCCGGTATCCCCCGCAGGTCCAGGTAATGCGGACGTGGCCGAGTCCGTCCAGTCCATCCCGCCCTGAGCGCATCGTGGAAGTGACATGAAGACATCTCGCAAATCGTTGGCGTGTCTGGCTGCGGCAGCCTGCCTGCTGCTGGTGACACCGTTCATCGCGTCCCCCGCCACCGCCGTCGTCGGCACCCCGAGCCTCGACACCAACCAGTTCACCACCCGCCTCGACATCGGCGACGGACAGCGCGCCTGCTCCGGCGCCCTCGTGGCGTCGCAGTGGGTGCTCACGGCGGCGAGCTGCTTCGTCGACGACCCGGCCGCCGGCACCCCGGCGCCGAGCGGCCCGCCGGCCCTGGCGACCACCGCCACGATCGGGCGGGCCGACCTGACCACGACCGCGGGTCAGGTCCGGGATGTCATCGAGCTCGTCCCGCACGAGGACCGCGACCTCATGATGGTCAAGCTCGCGACTCCGGTCAGCGGCATCGCCCCCGTGGCGATCGCCGGCACCGCACCGGCGCCGGGTGAGGAGCTGAGCCTGCCCGCCTACGGCCGCACGGCGACCGAGTGGGCTCCCCTGCAGCGGCACAGCGGCCTGTTCACGGTCGACGCCGTCACGGGCGGGGACGTGGCGCTGACCGGTCTGGGCGGAGCCGCGGTGTGCGCCGGCGACACGGGCGGGCCTGCCCTGCGTGCCGGGGGCGGCACGCCCGAGCTGGTCGCGGTCAGCAGCAGGTCGTGGCAGGGCGGCTGCTTCGGTGCCGACCCGGCCGAGACGCGCACGGGCGCGGTGAACGTCCGCGTCGACGACGTGCGCGACTGGATCGCCACGACGGCCTACCGGGACGGCTGGGTGGACTTCAACTGCGACGGGATCGCCGACGTCGCCATCGCCGACCCGGAGGCCACGGTCGACGGGGCGGCACGTGCCGGTCAGGTTCGGGTCGTCTATGGCGGGAACAAGGGCACCGTGGCCATCAGCCAGAACTCGCCGGGAGTCGGCGACGTCGCGTCCGCCGACGACCGGTTCGGGTACAGCCTGGCCACCTTCGAGCGCAACGCGGACGGTTGCACCGACCTCGCCATCGGCACGCCGTTCGAGGCGTCCAGCACCGGCCTGGTCCAGATCGTCTACGGCTCCCCGCAGGGTCTGCTCAACGGGCCGACGGAGGCCGCCTTCCGCCAGGGGCAGGGCGCTGGAGCGCTCGCGGCGGCCACCAACGTGTCCGGCGACCAGCTCGGCGCATCGCTCGCCGCGGGCCGCACGGACGCGGGCACGGCGTACCTCGCTATCGGCGCCCCGGGCAAGAACGTGGGCACCGCCGGGGTGGACGCCGGAGCCGTCTACTACATCCGCGGTTTCGAGCCGTCCGTCGTCATCAACCAGGACCTGCCGGACGTGTTCGGCGCGAGCGAGACCGACGACGCGTTCGGCACGTCGGTCGCGGCGGACGGCAGGCACCTGGTGATCGGGGCGCCGGGCGAGTCGCTCGTGTCCGGTCAGACGAACACCGGTTTCGTCCACGTCCTCGACCACCCGGCCGACAGCAGCGGTGCGGTGACCGAGGTCGCCGCCTTCAGCCAGGACACCGAAGGCATCTCCGGCACGGCCGGCGACAACGACCGGTTCGGTGCGTCGGTCGACGTCACCCGGTTCGGTACCTCCGGAACCCTCGCCCAGGGCGACTCGATCGTCGCGGTCGGCGTTCCGGGCAAGGTCGTCACCGGTACGGCCGCCAACCAGGGCCGCGCGCTGACCCTCAGGGTGGGCGCGGACGGGACCTGGAACGAGATCGAGGAGTACCACCAGGACGCCGACGGCGTGGACGGTGCCGCGGGCGCGAACGACCGGTTCGGTGCCGACGTGGGGCTGGCACTCCTGCCTTCGGGGGGTGGCGTGAGCCCCCGGGTGGTGCTGGCCGTGGGTGCCCCGGGTGACGTCGTGCCCACGGGTACGGGCTCCGCGGACCAGGCGTCCGGAAGCGTCACCGTGTTCTCGGCGCTCGACGCACCCGGCGCCTTCCAGGAGCGGGTCTACTTCCCGGGCCCGTTCCTGCCCGGCCAGAACGCGGCCGGTAACGCCGGTCTCGGTGCGGTGGTCCAGGCGACGAGCGAACATCTCTACCTCGGCGCCCCGAACGGGCAGTTCACTGCGGGCCGCGTCTGGGCCCTCCCGTGGTCGCAGGTCACCGGGACGTCCACCGGTGACCCGCTGCTCACCTACGAGCCGGGCACCGGCGGGATCCCGTCCGGCGGCGTCTCCTTCGGGGCCGCGATCGGCTGATCCCGTCCCGGGGTGAGACCCACGGGTGGTGGGGTACGGCGCAGGCCGTGCCCCACCACCCCGTGCTCAGGACCGCAGGCTCCACCGCCACGAGTCGGCGTTGTGCCGCCCCGAGCGCCCGCCGAAGTTCTTCGCCGTGGCCGCCCCGTTCCCGCGCAGCGCGCGGGAACGGTTGGTCCACTCGTCGAGCGGCGCGGCGTCCTCGGGCTCGGTCCCGGCGGCCGCGACCGCCGCGAGGCCGGCGACCAGCGCCGCCACCTCGACGTCGTCCGGCTCGCCGCGGACCACGCGCACCTCGGAGCTCACTCGTCGTCCTCCTCGTAGAAGCCGAAGCCTGGGGCCTCGCCGCGCGAGGCCGCCCACTCCGCGATGTCGTAACCACCCTCGGTGAGCTGCGTGGCCACCGACTCGCCGGCGGCGTCGAGCAGGTCGATCACGCCGTCCAGGGAGGCGTCACCGCCCCGCGCGCCGACCACGAAGCCCAGGTAGAACGACTCGCCCTCCTCGGGCGTCTCGGACTCGAGGATCTCGTCCTCCTCGCCCTCGTGCTCCGGCTCCCACACGGACGAGGTGAGGTCCGGGTGCATGCCCAGCGCGCCGTGCAGCGTGTCGAACAGCGCGGCGTTCAGGTGCCCCACCTTCGACTCGAGGGCCAGGACGCGCGGGTCCTCGTCGGCCTCGGCGGCGCCGAACTCGGCACGCACCCCCACGGCGGTCCCCACGTAGTCGTGCAGCGCGGCCGCTAGGGCGTCGACGGCGCGGTGCATCGGCTCCGTGTCGACGCGGCCCATCGGCGCCGGGCCGTGGGTGGCGTCTTCGTGGCTCATCTGGTTCCCCTCCGGATCTTCCCGCCGGTCACAGCGGGATGTTGCCGTGCTTCTTCGGAGGAAGCGTAGATCGCTTGGTGCGCAGCGCGCGCAGGGCACGCACGACCTGGACCCGGGTCTCGGACGGGCGGATGACCGCGTCCACGTACCCGCGCTCGGCGGCGTCCCACGGGTTGACGATGGCGTCCTCGTACTCGCCGGTCAGCCGGGCCCGCTCGGCCTCGACGTCGCCGCCCGCCTCCTGGACCGTCTTCAGCGCGCCGCGCTGCAGGATGTTCACCGCGCCGCTCGCGCCCATCACGGCGATCTGCGCCGTCGGCCACGCCAGGTTGACGTCCGCGCCGAGCTGCTTGGAGCCCATGACGATGTACGCGCCGCCGTACGCCTTGCGGGTGATGATCGTGACCAGCGGCACCGTGGCCTCGGCGTACGCGTAGATCAGCTTGGCGCCGCGGCGGATGATGCCCTGGTGCTCCTGGCCGACGCCGGGCAGGAAGCCCGGCACGTCCACGAAGGTCAGCACGGGGATGTTGAACGCGTCGCACGTGCGCACGAACCGCGCGGCCTTCTCGGCGGCGTCGATGTCGAGCGTGCCCGCCATGGACTGCGGCTGGTTGGCGATGATGCCGACCGACTGCCCCTCCACGTGCCCGAACCCGATCAGCACGTTGGTCGCGAACATCGGCTGGACCTCGAGGAACGACTCCGGGTCCAGGACGGCCTCGACGGCCTCGCGCATGTCGTACGGCTGGTTGTCGCTGTCCGGGATCAGCTCGTCGAGCGCCTCGTCCTCGGGCGTGACCTCCAGCACCGTCTCGTCGTCGGGCGGGAACGACGGCGCGTCCGACAGGTTGTTCTGCGGCAGGTAGCTCACCAGGTGGCGCACGTAGTCGAGCGCGTCGTCCTCGTCGCTGCCCATGTAGTGCGCCACGCCCGACTTCGAGTTGTGCGTCCGGGCGCCGCCCAGGGTCTCGAAGTCGACGTCCTCGCCCGTCACCGTGCGGATCACGTCCGGGCCGGTGATGAACATGTTGGACGTCTGGTCGGCCATGACGATGAAGTCGGTCAGGGCGGGGGAGTACACCGCGCCGCCCGCGCTCGGGCCGAGGATCAGGGAGATCTGCGGGATCACGCCGGAGGCCGCCACGTTGCGCCGGAACATCTCCGCGAACTGCGTCAGCGCCGCGACACCCTCCTGGATGCGCGCGCCGCCGCCGTCGCTGATGCCGATGAGCGGCACGCCGGTGCGCAGCGCCAGGTCCTGCACCTTGGTGATCTTCTGGCCGTGCACCTCGCCGAGGCTCCCGCCGAAGACCGTGAAGTCCTGCGAGTAGACGCAGACCTGGCGGCCGTCGATCGTGCCGTACCCGGTCACGACGCCGTCGCCGGCGATCCGCTTCTTGTCCAGGCCGAAGTTGCGGCTGCGGTGCTTGGCCAGCGCGTCCAGCTCGGTGAAGCTGCCCTCGTCCAGGAGCGCCTCGATGCGCTCACGGGCGGTCTTCTTGCCGCGCTTGTGCTGCTTCTCCTTGGCCGTCTCCTCTGGCGTGTCGATGGCGGCTGCCCGGCGGGCGTCGAGGTCGTCCAGCTTGGCGCGCGTACCGGCGAGGGTGGTGGTGGAGTCGTTCACAGCTCCGAGCGTAGTTGTCGGATGCCTCTTGCTCGATGCGGGAGACCCCAGCGGGTCGCGCCGCCGACTTGTGGGTTTCCTCCAAGGGCGGCCGCGCGGCCCAAGGGAGAGGATGAAGAGGTGCGCCCCTCCCTGTACCTCGACCGCCTGACCGTCCCCGGGTTCGCCCGGGTCGAGGTGGTCGAGACCTCGCCCTCCACCAACGCCGAGCTGGTCGCCGCCGTCCGCGCCGACCCGGCCGCCTGGCCCGCGCCGTCGGCCCTGGTCGCGGAGGAGCAGACCGCCGGCCGCGGCCGCGCCGGCCGGTCGTGGGAGACGCCGCCGCGCGCCGGCCTCACCGTCTCCGTCCTGCTCCGGCCCCGCGTCCCCGCGGAGGCCCTGGGCTGGCTCCCGCTCCTGGCCGGCCTCGCGGTGGTCCGCGCCGTGTCCGACGACGGGGTCAGCGCCGCCGTGAAGTGGCCCAACGACGTGCTGCTGCCCGCCGCCGACACGGTCGGCGGGCTGGGGCCGTACCGCAAGGTCGCCGGCATCCTCGCCGAGGTGGTGCCGGAGGCGCCCGACGCCGGACCGGCCGGTGTCGCCGCGGGCGCCGCACCCGCCGTCGTGCTCGGGATCGGGCTCAACGTGTCCCAGTCGGCCGAGGAGCTCCCCGTGCCGACGGCGACGTCGCTGGCGCTCGCGGGCTACCCGCGGCCCGACCGCACCGACGTGCTGGTCCGGATGCTCGGCGAGGTGCACGCCGTCGTCCGGCGCTGGGAGGACGCCGCCGGCGACGTCGTGGCCGCCGGCCTGCTGGCCGAGTACGCGGCCGTGTCCGCGACGCTGGGCACCCGGGTGCGCGCCGAGCTCGCCGGGGACGCCGGCGTGCTGGAGGGCGAGGCCGTCGGCCTCGACGGGACCGGGGCGCTGCGCATCCGGACGGACGCCGGCGAGGAGCGCACGGTGACCGCGGGCGACGTCTGGCACCTGCGGTAAGGCCGTCCGGAACGGTCGCGGGCGCCTCGGTCGCGGCGGGTGAACCGGCCCGGCTGCCCGGGTGAACTCCACGGCAGCCCCTGCCGCACAGCACCTGACCTGCGGTAATCTGCGCCACACGCGACGATGCGCAGCACTGGTGGCCGACGGCAGGAGACGCCATGGAGGCAGGGCGAGCCACGGTCGGTGTGGCCAAGGGAATCGTGTGTGCCGCGGCCGTGGTCACGGTGTACCTCATCAGCACGGTCCGGCTGGACCGCGGCATCGTCCAGACGGACGGGACGCCGACGACGGGGCTCGTCGCGGCCGGCATCGCCTGGCTGCTGGTCGTCTGGGTGCTGCTCCACCGGGACGACGGCGTCCGCGGCGTGCGGCTGACCCTGTGGAACGTCGTGACGGTAGTCGGGATGCTCCTGGTGCTCATGGGGATCCCGCTCGTGCTGACGCTCGTGGCCTGACCTGCGGGGGCCCGCACGCGGGGCCCCGCGGCCGGTGCATGCGGTTGCATGAGGTGCGCCCGCCTACAGTGGTGACGTGCTCCACAACTCCGAGACGTCCCCCACGAACCACGAGACCCCGGGCGCCGACACCGCGGCCCGCCTGGACGAGACCCTGCTGGGCGGCGCGCGCCGCTACACCCTGTCGCAGGTCGTGGAGCTCACCGGGCTCGACAAGCAGTTCGTGACCCGGTACTGGCGCTGGATCGGCCTGCCCGTCACCCACCCGACCGAGACCTGGTTCACCGACGCCGACGTCGAGGCGCTCAAGGACGCGGCCGGGCTGTTCGAGGCGGAGCAGATGGACGAGCGCGCCCAGATGACCTTCATCCGGTCGGTGGGCCACACCACCGAGCGGCTGGCGCTCTGGCAGGTCGAGGCGCTCGTCGAGCACCTGGCCCGGCGCTACCAGCTCGACGAGACCTCGGCGCGGCTGCTCGCCCTGGACAAGCTCCCGGAGATGTCCGAGATGCTCAGCCGGCAGCTCGAGCACGCCTGGCGGCGTCAGCTCGCGGCGCTCACGGGCCGCACCGCCATCGAGTTCGCCGGCGCGCGGGGCGACGAGAGCAACGACGGCCACCAGCTCCCGCTGCTCCGGGCGGTCGGGTTCGCTGACATCGTCTCGTTCACCAAGCGGACGGCGGGGCTCGGCTCGGAGGAGCTGGCGGAGTTCGTGCAGCGGTTCGAGGCCGGCGCGCGCGACGTCATCGTCAACGCGGGCGGCCGCGTGGTCAAGACCATCGGCGACGCCGTCCTGTTCGTGACCGACGACGTCGCGACCGGTGCCGAGGTGGCCCTGGGCCTGGCCGAGACCTCCGGCGCGCAGCTCGGGACGGCGGCGCCGGGCGACCCGGAGATCCCGGTGCGCGTCGGGCTGGTCTGGGGGCGGGTGCTGTCGCGGTTCGGCGACATCTTCGGGCCCACGGTCAACCTGGCCTCACGCCTCACGGAGCAGTCCGACCCCTCGACCGTGCTGGTCGACAAGGAGACCGCCGCGCTGCTCGCCACGAGCTCGAGCTACGCGCTCACCGCGCAGCCCGTGCGCGAGGTGCCGGGCATCGGGCCGCTCGCGCCGGTGCGGCTGCAGCGCGCCTACCAGGGCTGACGGCGGGCGGGGCCGCCCTTTGCCCGACGGCGCCCCGGGCGCGGCGCCGCCTCAGCCGGCCGAACCGCCCCGCATCTTCTGGAGCGCCCGCATCGCGCCGGGCAGCAGCCGGAGCTGCTCGCGGCGCTCGGCCGCGAACGTGCGGCGGTCGCCCGAGGACCACCGCCGGTCGAACAGCCGCTTCGCCGCCGCCACGGCCTCGGGCCGCCGCTCGGCGATGCGGCCCGCCAGCGCGAACGCCTCGTCCACCGGGGTGTCGGTGACGGTGCCCGCCAGGCCCAGCCGTCCGGCGTCGGCCCCGCTGAACTCCTCGGCGGTGAAGGTGAGGCGCTTGGCCGTCTCGATGCCGACGAGCTGGACGAGCGCGCGGATCCCGGACATGTCGGGGACCAGGCCGCGCTCGACCTCCTTGACGGACCAGCGGGCGTCGGGGGCGGTCAGGCGCAGGTCGGCCGCCAGGGCGATCTGCACGCCCGCGCCGATGACGTGCCCGTGCACGGCCGCGATCACCGGGACCGGCAGGCGCCGCCAGGCCCAGCAGGCCTCCTGGAACAGGTTGGTGCCCCGCGGCGTCGGCACGAACGCCCGGGCCACCGCGGCAGGGTTGCGGGCCGCCGAGCCCAGGTCGAGCCCCGCGCAGAACGAGCGGCCGTTGCCCGACAGCACGACCGCACGCAGCCCGGGCTCGCGGCCCAGGCGGCGTGCGGTGGCCCGCAGCTCGGCGAGCATGCCGAGCGAGAGGGCGTTGAGCTTGTCCGGCCGGTCGAGGCGGACGTCGGCGATCCCGTCCGAGAGGGTGCAGGTGATGCCGCTCCCGGACGGGACGCCCGTCGTGCTGCTCGCGTTCATGGGGCGCAGCCTACGCAGGCGCCCCGGTCCGTCACCGCTCGGGTACGACCTCGACCTCCGTGTCCACGCCCTCGTACGGCGGGACCGTTACCGTGCGCTTACCGGCCTTGCCGCCGAGGACCACGGTCCGGTAGCTGACGTTGTTGGACCTCGTCCGCTCGTGCAGCGCGCCGTTCGGGTTCACCGTGATCTTGATCCGGTAGGTGCCGTTCTTGACCTTCGTCAGGTCGAACGCCTGCGTCTGCGTCTGGTTGTAGGTGTCGCCCCAGCCGGCGGGCAGCACCTCACGGAGCCAGATGGCCGAGCGGTCGCCGCAGGTGCTGTCGAGGCCGGTGGCCTCGGGCCGCCACACGGCGCCCGGCACGGCGAGGTCGACCGGGTCGGTCGGCGCCAGGCACCACGACTGCTTGCCCGACGGCGTCACCGGCTTGCCCTTGGTCGTGACGAGCTCGTAGCTCGCGAAGTCCAGGAAGTGCCAGTGGTTGTGCTCCGGCGCCTGGTGGTACTCCATGGTGCCGGTCTTGGTGCTGCCGACCTCCTTGCCGTTCTTGTAGAAGAACTGGTAGGCGTCCATCAGCTCGCCGGCGCCGCGACGGTAGCCCTCGACGACCAGCGGGGCGGGCCCGGCGTTCCACTCGTTGGCGTTGAAGGTGAGCCGGTCGGTGCCGGCCTCGTCCACCTCGGTGCCGATCTGCCATGCGGGCGCGGAGACCAGGTCGGGCAGCGTGTCCTTGGCCGGCTTGCGGTTCGACGGCGTGGAGCCGCGCTGGCCGAGCGCCGGGTGGTCGCCGCCCGCGTGCGCGGCGTCCCCGAGGGTGAACAGGTTGGTGCGGTGCTCTGAGCCCGTGCTGCTGCCGCCGTGACCCGCGTGGCCGCTCTGCGCCCGCAGGCTCTCGGCCCGGGCGGACGCGGCGTCGCCGTCCTGCGCCGAGCTGAACCCCTCGGCAGGTGTGCCAAGGAGCTCCTCGGCGATCTCGCCGCAGTCGAAGATCTCGCACTCGTCGACGACCTCGACCTGCTGCGTCACCGTGCGGCCCTTGGCCGGCAGCCCCAGGAAGTTCGCCACCGGGTCGCTGATGGAGACCGTCATCACGAGGTTCTTCTGCTTGGTCTCGAGCTCGAAGAACGTGTCGAGCTTCGAGGCCCAGCCCTGCTCGATCCCGGACACGCTCGACCTCGTGAACCAGCTGCCGCCGCAGAACTCGGGGTAGACCGGCTCGGTCCGGCCGTTCGGCTCGACGCGCTGCCGGTCCGCCCCGCTCGGGCACAGGCTGCGCGTGTCCTTGGCCAGGACCTTGCCCTTGGTCGTGGCTACCTGGACCGTCAGCCCGTTCTTGAAACCGTTGAGCCCGTCGACGATCGCGGCCGGCGCCTTCGTGGTCGTGCGCCTGCCGTCCCGGATCACCGTCCTGGTGAGCGAGACCGGGGCGGAGGCCTTCTTCCGCTTCGCCCAGAACTCGTGGGTCTCGCCGTACGCGGCCAGCCAGACCGCCGAGTCGAGGTACACGAAGCCGTCGTACGTGTAGGCCTGGACGGTGCTCGCCGCCGGGGCGAAGCGCAGGCCGGGCTTCGTCGCCGAGGTCGGCGCCGTCGTCGTGGCGGACTCGGTCGTGGCCGCGCTCGCGGTGTTCGTGGCGCCGCCCTCGCCGAGGAGGCCGAGGGCCAGCACGGCTGCCACACCCATGGTGAGCAGGCGCGACGTAGGACGGGTCAAGCTAAGTGCGGTCATGGATCCCCCAGCTGGAGTGAGGACAGGAACCTGTCACCGCTAGAGACGGATGACGCGGCCGGTTCGTTGTCTCCGGGGCGCGATTCACCCCCTGAGTTGTGCCAAGGGCGGGGCACGGGTCGGTGTGTGACACGATGCGAACGTGCTGAAAGTCGTTCTCTTCGATCTCGACGACACACTCGTGGACCAGGAGGGCGCCTCTCGCGCGGCGCTCCTGGACTGGCTCCCCGAGCTGGGTCTCGACCTCGACGACCCGGAGGAGCTGGTCACCGCATGGGGCGGCATCTCCGAGGATGCCTACGCCCGGTACCAGCGTCGCGAGATCACCTTCTTGGAGCAGCGCCGCGTCCGCGTGCGCGAGTTCCTGGGGGCCGACACCACCGACGACGAGGCCGACGAGCTCTTCACCGGCTACCTCTCCCGCTACGAGCAGGGCTGGGTGGCGTTCGACGACGCCGTCCCGGCGCTGCGGCGGGTGCGCGACGCCGGCCTGGTCGTCGCCCTGCTCACCAACGGCGACTCCGCGCACCAGCGGCTCAAGCTCGACCGCACCGGTCTCACCGCGCACGTCGACGTCGTCGTCGCCTCGGACGACCTGCCCGCCGGCAAGCCCGACCCGCGCGCGTACGGCTCCGCCTGCGAGATCCTCGGCGTCGCGCCGGGCGACGTGCTCATGGTGGGCAACGACGTCGAGAAGGACTTCCAGGCGCCGCTCGACGCCGGGCTCGGCGCACTGCTGCTGGACCGCTACGACCGGTACCCGGAGGTCGCGGACCGCATCCGGACCCTGGCCGAGGTACCACTGACGGCGTAGGCGCCGTCCGCTTTGCTGGTTCGGCAGTTTGCATCGAGGTCGGCACAGGCCTGTGC